>CAZYEE010000071.1:0-14610 GCA_964646355.1 uncultured archaeon
TATAGACATTGGGGAACGAAATCTGTTGTAAAAGGGAAAACTAAGGATGGAGAGTTAAGAATAATTGTTAAAAAATGTCCATTATGTGAAGGTTTGATACCTTTAGATATTGAAGGTTTGCACTATTGTATATCATTTTCAGGGTTTTTAGAGGGAGCTTTCAAAACCATTCAAGAATTATATGATAAATTTCCAAGAAATAATTTTGTATTTGACACAATTGAATCAAAAGGCTCAAATAATCCAATATGTATTCATTTATGTAGAATTGAGGGATAAAAATGGTAGTTGATAAGTTAGGATTCTTTACAAGAATTTTGGCAAAACTGGGACAGAGAATTATATTCAATACCTCTCAAAGAGTCAATTTATATACGACCGCACTAATAGTTCAAGAAACTTTAAAATTGTTTATTGAGATTTTCGGAGATTTTGAAACAGGGGTAGCAGAATTTAATGATGCACTCACAACTGGTGTAAGGGAAATGATTGCTGAGATGCTTGACGAACCTATCATGTTAGGTGTAGGTTTAAAAGATGTAATTTCAAGAACACCCTCTGATACAATAAGTGCAGTCACAGTAGGATTTTGGGCATTAATGGGAGGCGAGTCCAAAAAATTAATTGAAAAACCCGTTTGGATTCCTGCTGAGGAAGCTGAAGATAATATTGCAAAATTAGTTATTGGTATAAAAACATGTCCCTTCTGTTGTAATATGAATAATATTGAAAGCGAATTGAAAGAAATTCATTATGGCGATTTTTTTGCTTTAATGATTGGAGGAATTATTCAGGAAATAGAAGATTATGTGGGTAATGAATTTAAGATAGTTGCTAAGGAAACAAAATGCTTTATGCGCGGAGATGATAAAGGAGAATTAACATTATATTTTTACCCTAAAGAAAAAAAATTTTTCTAAATTTTTCTATAATCATTATTTCTTTATTTTTAAGAAATTATTAAAAAAATATTTTAAAATAACATAAAGTTTTTGAGATTCTCTAAAAAGAGTTAAAGTATTTTAAAAGTATTTTAAAGGAGTTTAATATCCTTTAAATAGGTTTGGTAACTTATTTTCGCTCTCATTTATCTCATTTCAATTCCTGATGATAAATCTTTGAGTATCATTGATATTTTTCAATGAATAAATAAGCTGATTTTAATGTGCTGGTTTATCACGTGGTATACGTTTTCTTATAGGATCACATTTACATCCTTCATTTGTGCTTGAAAAAATTAAGGCATCCTCTGCATCAGTCCAGATATCTTCATATTTTTTCATTAATTCTTGATTGGTTCCTATTTTATTTAATATCTCTTGCAGTTCTATATGTGCATTTTCATTACAATGATCCACTTTTAAATCGTTAATTAGATTTCTAATCCTATTTTTAGTTTCATCAATTTTCTCTACATCGACTTTCATACACATATCTAATGATTAATTTTTATTTTTATATATAGGCAGAATTTGTTGAATGTAATTAATGGACAAATTTCTTAATTTCTCACGATTTTAAGACTTCAAGGAAATTTTTATGAATAAGTTATACTTTTCATTAAAATATGGATGATAATGAATCGATTGAAATTCCAGAAAAATGGTATAAAAATTTATTAAAAACAAAAAATATCATTATACTATCTGCAATAATTATTTTTATTGTCATTTTAGCATTATTGGCAGTATCTGGTATTAACTTGGGAGAAGTATTTATTAAGTTTGCATTTTGGTATGACGATCTATTTGGTCCCATTGGAGTATATGTTGCACTATTCATTATTAGCATCTTTGCTAATATGACGGTTATTTTTCCCGTTCCATATACAATTGCGTTAGCTGTTATCATATTTCTACAGGATGTCAATGTATTTTTACTGGGGATTGCGGCTGGTAGTGGTGCTGCAATTGGAGAGATCACAGCATATTATTTAGGTAAAGGTAGTGCAGCTTTAACAGATACTTCAAAAAGTAAGCAAATAGAGAAAATGAAAAGGCGAATTAGAAAAGGATACGCAGTACCATTAATGTTTATTTGTGCTGCCACTCCAATTCCTGACGATCAACTTCTATTATTATTAGGCTATGCCGGTTATAGCATTTGGAAAATGTTGATAACTTATTTTATCGGAAAAATAGTATTATGTCTCTGGACCGCTTTTTTAATAAAATTTGCTTGGAATATTCCTTCGTTTGAACCATTATTCACGCTTTTTGGTATAGATAAACAAGCAATTATTGAATATGATGCTACTGGGCATTATGAATCAACAGCAGATCCATGGGCTTCTTTTGCATTATGGGTTATAGTACTACTGTTATTTATCGCTATATTTTACTTCGATTGGATAAAGATATTCAAAAAACTTTTCGGTATTAAAATTAAAAACGAAAATACAAGTATTAATGCAATATTTTATCAAGTGCATAATTTAGGAAAAATAAAATAACATAATTAATAAATTTCTTTGAAATTTATTTTCATTTCTAATTTTTATAAGCGATAATATAATACATTTAACAGATCTTTTGTTGAAATTAATTTATAGTAATAACCTTTTATTTAAATCGTTTGGAAAAAGAATACAAAATGAAATCAAAAATAAAGATTAATTAAAAATCGATTATAGTTTATTGATTCTTTAGATGAATGTTTGGTATAATTTAGTACTATCAGGGATCTTTTTAGGATCTATAAGGACATCAATTACTGCTGGTTTTTTGGATTGAACCGCATTTTGTAATGCTTCAATGATTTTTTCTGGTTCAGATACTCTTTCGCCATAACAACCAAAACCTTTGCCGATAGCTGAATAATCCACGTTTGGTAAATCACAATCGATATATCTCTTTTTATATTTAGTTTTTTGACCGGCTTTGATCATTCCCCATGCTCCATCGTTTCCAACTATATTGATTATTGGCAATTTATACCGTACTGCGGTTTCTAATTCCTGTATATTGAAACCAAAACTTCCGTCTCCAGATATGTTAAAAACTGGTCTGTTTGGATACGTTAATTTTGCTGCAATTGCGTATGGTAGTCCGCTTCCCAAGTGCCCCATTCCTACACTTTGTAACACCGAACGAGGAGGACGGTCAATCATAACACAGATTTGCTCTTGTACAAAGCCCAGTATATTACCACCATCAAGGACCAAAATAGAATCTTCGGGCATAAATTCAAGTACATCTTTAACAAGTCTAGAGGGATGAATTGGAATTATATTGGGCTCACAACGTTTAATTATTTTTTCTTTAAATTTATTCTTAATTGATATAAGATTATTTAACCAATCTGAAGAGTCTTGTTTTTGAATACCTTTATTTTTTAACTCATT
Organism: uncultured archaeon; assembly: GCA_964646355.1. Classification (GTDB taxonomy): domain Archaea; phylum Asgardarchaeota; class Lokiarchaeia; order Helarchaeales; family HEL-GB-B; genus HEL-GB-B. The sequence continues at coordinate 3,344 of CAZYEE010000071.1, forward strand.
AATTAATTTCATTGCTGCTAATTTACAATCAGAAACAATACCCACATCTACTGCTCTATTTTTCCCAATCATTGCAGGATCTATATCAATATGGATTAATTTAGCTTCTAAATTCCAAGGAGGAGATTGTCCAAACATAGTGATTAAAGAGAATCTGGTTCCAAATGCAATTATTAGATCACATGCGGATGCAGCCTGTGTTCCAGCACCAGCAACTAGACCTGGTCCCCCAATGAATGTATAGTTCTTATTATTAAAAGTACCAATTCCCATTCTTGTAACAATAGCCGGTATTGATAAATACTCAGAAAATTCCTGTACTTCTTTCCATGCACCGGACATTGCTACACCTCCGCCTGATATAATCAAGGGTTTTTCAGCCTTCAATATCAAATCTACAGCTTTTTTCACATCTTCAGTATTAGCCTCTGGTCTTCTTATTGGTCGATATTTATTCGGTTTTAATAAATCCTTTTTCTCAAATGATGTTGTAAGAACATCTACAACTATGTCGAGATGAACGGGTCCTGGTCTTCCTGATACTGCCTCTCTAAAGGCTTGGTACAAAAAATGCTCTAATTTTTGAGGATTATGAATGTGTGCTTGAAATTTAGTGATTGGTTTATACATTGTTATTTGATCAATACCTCCTTGAAGGCTGCCTAAACCTTCTTCTTTTTTACTTAATTGAGGAGTGATTACCAGAATTGGGATGTTATCTGCCCAAGCGGCACCTACGCCGGGGACCATATCAGTAGCTCCTGGGCCAACTGTACCCATACAAACTCCAATTTTACCCGTTAATCTGGCATAAGCATCTGCCATGTGAGCTGCTGACTGTTCGTGCCTCACAGAAATTGTATCAATACCATGTTCACGTCCCCATCTATAAACCGCATCATAAATCGGTAGTAATTGTCCACCTACAATTCCAAAAATAAATTCAACATTCTCTTCAATAAGTCCCTTTACTATAATATCTCCACCACGATATATTTCTGCTTTTTTCTGAGCCATTTTGAATTTGCATCCTTTAAATTATTTATTTTAATTATGGATTCAATAATTAGATTTTATTAATATCTTTTATTATTATCCAATTTATCAACAAAAATAATTTCAAAAATTGAGGCATTAGAATAAAAAATATGCTAAATATGTATAGAAAATTATCTAATAAATCAAATATATAATAAAATTCACTATTGCAAGTAGTATCATAACAATTCCCGCAATTTTTGATCTGAGATCACTTCTAATTAATAAATATCCTCCCATTGGAATAGATATTATTTGTACTATTGGAAAAAAAGTCAAGATAAGTCCCATAATTGTTATTCCTGCATCTTCATACGGCAACTTATCAATTTCAATACTATAAACAGGAACTATCGAATATAAGGTATCAAATAATTTTTTTGCATATTGTTGATAATAATCTTCTTTTGACTGTTCATATTCTTTTAATGAATTTAAAATTCTTTCAGATTTTAATAGGATATCATTACATAAGTTTACTCCAGTAGAAGTTTTGCGAGTGAAATCTTCTTTAATAATTTTAATATTTTTCTCAATTAATTTGATTTTTTCTTCGAAATCTTCGATTGAAACCTCTAATTTTGAGACATACAAATTAATTTCATGTAAATTTTCAAGAATCTTTTGGATTATTTTATCAACACTTGGCTTATTCAATCCTAAAAGATTTTTTATCCTATTTTTTCCATTTTTCTGAGATTCTACCATTATTAATTACCTCATTTATGATTTTGGAGTTATCCATATGGGCCCAATCCAGCCAATATCATCTACTCCCGGTTTTTCTTGGATAACTCTTAAATAATAAAAATCAGAACCATTAGTAGATGGAGGATTGGATTCAGAATATGATTCAAGAGGTTTATTTGCTGTTTCTGAAATATAATATTTTCCATTTTTAGTTATCCCGTATTTATATTCGGTACCTGTTATTGTAAAATTAAAATGTGTTTTTGTTAAAGTATAATTTACAACCGGTCCAAGGATAGTATCTCCGATTTTAGAAGTTGAATTATAAATTCCTGATTCATTGATGGTTAAAAACGCCATATTATTTCTAAAGATTTCTATTTTTGTAAAATTTCTAAATTGATCAGAAATTGCTGTAAAAGAAATATTTTCAACCGAATTAATATCTGGGACTTCAAATTCAGATCTATTATAGCCAATAGGGTGTCCATTAATGGAAAAATTAAGTATCATTCTATTAACATGAGTAGTACCATAACATGAACGGTTTTTTAGTCCATAAAAGATTGAAGATCTGGTAAGGTTTTTACATATTACTGCCACTAATGATCCTTCTTGTATTAATGAAATACGAAACATTGGTAATAATGATAAAGGATAATTTGAGTTTGTTTTTACTTTTGTATGAAGTAAGGAATGACCAAGTCGCCCGTCGTGTGTGTCTGAGGAACACATAAATCCCACTCGGTAGCCCATCGCAAGAGCATCACGGATATAATAACCATGTTTATTTATTTCACCCCATAGTGAAATTCTAATTGGTCTTGGATTTCCTTCACTTTCCATACATTCTGAAGACCCATGAACTGAATATACTTCTACTAAAGGCATTAATTCAGAATCATAATAGCTCCAATCATATTTCTGATCATGTGTAGCTGTGTGATGTGGTATTGTTATAACATCACCGTCAGTATTGTTTTTCCACTTATGTAATGCATTCCATAAATCATCTGGACTTTTATAAATTGCTACTGGATAAAATTGGCTTGTATCATCTTTAAAATAAACGTTTATATGCCCGTATGCTCTAATTCCACGTTCAGCATATCTCTCTCTCATAGAATCTGGTGTATTCGGTGGTAACATTGAGGTCCATTCATAAGCTAAAATAGTTACAAAATTATTACTATTGAATTTATTAGCAACTGATTTGATATATTCCCAGACATTTGGTCTATAAACAAGAAGAAAATCATGATCTGTTATAGCAACAAAATCCAATCTCGCAATATCTCTTGCATAATTATAAGCTTCTTCCATTGTACCCGAACCATCTGACATCGCTGTATGACCATGAATATCTCCCCAATAAATCCTGTATTTTGGAGTACTGTTAGTTACAATGATAGGATTTGAAAATACCCAATTTCCATTCTCATCTACTACTTTCAAATAATGTAATCCAGGTTTACTTAATTTCAAGTTTGAAAAAATATGCATTCCATTATCATAGCCGTTCAAAAGATTATGAGGAAGTATGTTGTATATGAATGGGGATACAGTAAATTTATAAGAGCTAATCAATTCTGAAACATAATTTAAAGATTTAGTAGAATAATTATAAATAAAATCAATAATCTTTACAGTCTTTGAATATGAAACAGACAATCTCTCATATCTATCCCAAACTTGAACGGATAATATAAATGGTTCATTTTTCTGAATAATTGAAGGTCCTTTAATCCAAAATTGATAAAATTCATTATTCTTATATACTTCATAATTAATATTTCTTGGATTATAAACCCACAAAAACATAATACAAACAATCAAAACCATTGGAATACTGCTTTTTAACAGCTTTTTTATGCATTTTTTATTCAAGGACATTTCTACATCATCATATATCTATAAACTAGTAACATGAAAATAGCAATTGCTAAAATAATAGAACCGCTTACTTTACTCCTATAATCACTTGAATATAATAAATATCCACCTAATGCTATGGAAAGCAAATTATAATACGGTAATATAGTTAAGAATAAACCAGTAAAAGTAATTCCTGCATGTTTATATCTAATATGCTTTACTTTTTCTATATTTAGACTTAATTTGTCTTGAAATATATCAATATTATGAACTATCTCAGAAATATCATTTGAATTCTTTACTAAAACTTTTAACTTATTTGAATCATCCACCATGTTTAATAATATGCGCCTCCCTATATCCGTGTTTTTTTTCCGCTTTTTATCTAATTTTTTTAATTGAACCTTAAATCTGTCCCTTTTTGAATTTAATTCATTTAGAAATTTATCCTTAACTTCTGGATTTTTAAAGTATTCTTGATTTATGAACTTTTGCTCTAAGTTTTTAATACTCTCGCTAATATTTTTATCGATAATTATAAGATAATCATTATTTATTTTCTCATTTGGAATTTTCTCCATATAAACTCGACCTTTTTAAGGGAAAATAGCTGATAAAATGAGAATAATAAATTTGCTAATTAAAAATGAATTTATGATATAAATTTCAGATACGATTTTTATATTTTATTATTGATACTTATTTGTTTAGGTTAATGCATTGTTTAATGACATTCTTTAATTTTTTAATGAATAGTAAAAAGAACATTAACAAAATATTAACAAATATCTAAAATAAGAGAATAATTGTTCCTAGAATAAAATTATAAGGAAATAATAATTCTTATATTTATTATGTAAAAATACTCCTAAAAATCTCAGCCAGAATTCGAGCACCATCTCTAAAAGAATGTAATTTGGAGCATCCAATTCTTGGTCTATATTCTATTTTAATTTCTTTTATCCTCATTCGTTTTTTTGCGCCCTGAGTTAAAGTTTGAGTTGCAAATCCCATTCCATTGTTATTTAATTTCATAGATAAGAGTGCATCTTTTCTAAAAGCACGGAATCCTGTTTGAGTATCTGAGAGTCTTTTCCAGAATAAAATATTGTAAATTAGAGTAATATATAGGTTTCCAAATCTATGTAATAGTTTCATTGCTCCCGGATAAATTTTCCCCTTGATTCTAGAACCTAATACAATATCAGCTTTTCCTTCTAAAATTGGTTTGATCAGGTCCGGAATTTGTTTACTTGGATATGTATAATCAGAATCTATCCAGACAATTATCTTCCCTTTTGCATATTTAATTCCTGTATAAATTGCATTTCCATATCCTTTTTTATGCTGTGAAATTACTTTAGCACCACATTCATGTGCTATTTCTCTAGTCTTATCTGTAGAAAATCCGTCTATAACTAAAATCTCAGTATCCGGTAATTTGTCCAATGGAATTTCGGTAATTACTTTTCTAATTGCCTTCTCCTCATTAAGTGTAGGAATAATGATCGATATCAACGGATGTGTCTGATTCTTTTCTTTTCCTCCCAATATAATCTGATTTTCGGTATTAAGATTTAAATCTAACATATTTAATTAATTCTCCCTTTAATTTATATTGTTTAGTTTTGTATTTATTGAACTATTATTTATATTTAGTTTATCTATATAATATTTAGTTTATTTATAGTATTTAGTTTATCTATCTATATGAATAAATTTAATCTTTTTTTTCGATTTTTTTGGTATAATTGTTTTTAATGATAAATTATTCCGAAAGGGATTAAAATAAAGAAAATAATCAGTACTCATTATTTAATTTTTTTAAAAATTATTTATAAAAATTTTGTAATTAATATGATTTTTTCAATGAATGTTAAAATAATCTCATCAAAATTTCTTATAGAAAAGAATTGTTTTTTATTAAAATGAATAAATATAAATACTACCTGAAAAAAATAACGTAAATTACATAGTATAACATATATTTTAAAAAATAATCATATCTAAATAGTAGATTTTAAACAACTATTTAGTTGTAAGAAAATTTTTTAATTCTAAATAAAAAACTGTTTTTATAATTGTTATGATAGTTAGAATATAATGAAAAACAAAGTTAATTTTATGATATTTTATATCAGAATCATATAATTATAAAAAAGGATATGAAATAATTATTTTAGAACTTTCAAGCGTAGCTAAATTTTTTAGTTCATCTTATCAGCCATTAATTTTGAATAAGTTTAGCAAATTTCTGCTGTTATTTTTTAGTGCATAATGATTCCTCCGCAAATATTTATTGCTTGGCCAGTCATATAATTAGAATCATCTGAAGCAAGGAAGAATGCTAAACCTGCAACATCTTCAGGTGTTCCCCAACGTTTCATCCATATATGAAATTTATATGCTTGACGAGCTGCCTCCATAAGCTCTTCATTCATTAGATAGATATTTGTTTTATGAATTCCAGGGCAGATAGCATTTACAGTAATATGGGGTGCAAGCTCTTTGGCTAGTGATTGTGTAAGGCCAATAATACCGAATTTAGTAACTGAATATGCACCAATTATTGGATGTCCTACTTTACCAGCAATTGATGCAATATTAATTATTTTACCTCTTAATGGTTTTAGATTTTTCTGTTTTCTCATTTTTAGAGCAAAATATTTACACATCATCCAAGTTCCTCTGAGATTCACATTCATAACACGATCCCAATCTTCAGTGGATACTTTTATTAAATTAGTTTCGGGCCCACTAATACCAGCATTATTAACAAGAACATTTAGTACCTCGAATTTATCATAAGTTTTTTTTACAAGTTCTTTAATTTGGTCTTCTTTACTAATATCTGTTATACTTGTTAGTACTTCAGTATCTGAAGAAATATTATGTATCATATTTTCAGTTTCTTTTAATGAATCAGAATTAATATCGCATATAACCAATGATGCTCCTTCTTCCGCAAAACGAAGACTCATAGCACGCCCGAACCCACTACCTGCACCAGTAATCAAAATAACTTTACCCAATAATCTTTTATCACTCATAATATCACCATTTTGAATTAAATTTCTTAAAAAGGGTTATCATGTTCAAATTAAAATTAATTCTAAATAAATAATAATAATTTGAAAAAATAAGAATTTATTTATATTCTTTTTTCAAGAGACTTTGATAAAAGATTTTTATTGGAAATTAATTTCGACAGAAATTTGTTAGGCGTTTTATTTTAAATTGCCATCATATTCTTTTTAAAATCCGTTGCCAAGCATTTAATGGTAAAAAACTTTCATCCATTATTGAATAGACTTGTAATAACCGATCAAATGGCACGGTAAAGCTTGCAAGATCTCTGGGTACAAGTCTTCTAGCCAACATATCACTTAACAACCCAATTGTTGCACGAGCGACAGGTTTTCTACCTATCTCAGCCATAGGTTCGGTAATAATAGAGCCACAAGCAGAAGTGAGGCCTAATTTAATTCCATTATTTGTATCATAATTGAATAATTGAATAAAACCTCCTAATTGATCCATATTAACAAGGAAAATTACTAAATCTGGTTTGTACTTATTTAAATCGACATTCTCTAAGGGCATAAAAACAGCAAAATCATCTTCATGTTTCTGAAAAGGTATCGATTCATAAAATTCTTTTGCTATTTTCGGATTTTGTTTGAATCTTTCTCCTTCTAAAAGCATTTCACCTTTCTTATTCCCTGGAATACCTGTAGATAAGAAATATTCAAGTCCTTTAATCATTTTTCTGAAACCTAAATATCCTTGTCCGCCCACGCATAGACCTCTACTTTTTTTGCTAAAAACCATAGTTCTGCCACGTCTAACACTATTTAAAAATTGAATAATACAAGGATGCGCATTCTTATTTCGAGGATGCGGTTTGTATATCTCTTTAGGTGGGTTCTCTGTATAGAAAAATGCTATTGGCGGATCACGTAACCTGAAATATTTATTAAATTTATCAACTATTTCAGAAGTATTTACCATAAGTATGCACCAATAGGAATTATACATGAATTAGCTCTTAAATTATCTTAAATAAATAAAATTAAATAATGTTTAGAAATTATTTATACTTTAAATTTTTTAAAAGGATTTCCATAAAGTGTATAAATCGCCCAATAAAGAGGATGTTTAAAATCAACATTGTCGGAGGAGTAAATCTTTTTTCTGGCTAAATACAGACTCGTACAAACATCATTCCCATTAAGTAAGTTATCATAAAAGTTTTTCATAAAATAAGGGGCTACTTCATCTGGCAATAACCAATTGGTTGCTATAATACTTGTAGCTCCAGCAAGAAATAAACCTCGAATTAATCCAATAAATTCATCACCTCTAGATACTTGAGTTCTACCAGTTTCACATGCACTTAAAATAAATAAAGGTGTACTTTTGAATCGTTTTTGGACTAATTCCGTTATGGTTAAGAGATCATAACCTATTGAGTTATAAAATAGTAGACCACTCATCCATGGATCTTGTTTAGCTGGATTATAAGTACCATGTCCAGCAAAATGTACAATTGCATAAGGATCTGAAATATTATTCATAAAGTTTGATTCAGTAGCTTCCTTATGTTTCAAAATAGTTATAGGAATTTTATATTGGCTTAAAATTGAGAGTATTGAATCTACTTCAATGTCTGCACCCTTCAGATTCATGGCTTCCGAATTATAATTAGGATTGCTAATTAAAAGAACGTTCTGTGATTCCATCTCTCGTTTAACGCACGATATTAATAAATTAAGCGAATAGCTCTTAACTAAAGGGATCTTCAATGAAATATCTTCAATTAATTCCCACGGTATTAGATGTAAAATTCCTTGAGGAATAATAACAAGTTTATTTTTATTTTTAAGAGTTTCAAGGAGTTCTTCAGGTATTATTTTCTTAATTTGATTCTTAAAAATCAATAACTGTGTAAATGCTTTATTAATAAGTGTTGGATCACTTAAAGCTAAATAGAAAGAATTTAAATTTTTGATTAATAAATCTTTATCGAATTGGTTGCTGTTAAATAATTTTGTTTTATCTCCATCCCAAACCAGAATATTAAAACTTGAATTATATCGAGGCCATGCTGAAAGGTATATGAATTCCCAAACTACAATATTTTCATTCTTAAAAATTTCTTTAAACTCAGGAATTGGATCATATTCATTTGTAAATCTTATTAGACCTGGGTCTTTACATTTTTCCATAAGGATAGATCTTAATTTTTTAAGTTCTTTACTTTTTTGATAGATTTGATCAATATTAACATCAGATTTAATATTCTTTTTGTATGCATTAGTATTTGATTGTTGTAATTCGACCATGTCTTTAATTAACATTTGTTCTTTTTCTATCAATTCTATCATTTCAGGACATGTTTGGATATTATATTTCTGAGATTCTAATTTATCTACAATTTCCCTTGCTTTTGAAAGCTCAACATATTTTAATGCAGCTAAAATGTAACGTTCATCCTTAGTATCATAATACCAATCAAGAAACATTTGAGTAATAGCTTCATAAGGACGTAATTGGTAAGCCCGATATGATTTTCGGATTTCTTCTGAAGAAGAGCTTCCTATTAATACTTCAAAAATATCTATCGCTCGGTTAAATTCTTCAAATGCTTTCTCATATTCTTTTTGAGCCCAGTAACACATTGCAATATTTGTAATGGTAATTCCTAATCCTTCTATATCTGAAATTTCTTCACAAATTTTGCGTGATCTCTGATAATATTCAATTGCTTTATCAAAGTTGGATTGTATCCTATATATTTCTCCTATATTATTTGAAATAATTCCAATACCCTTTTTATCCTGAATCTCTTGTTTAATTTTCAAAGATTTTAAGTAAGTTTCTATAGCTTTTTTGTATTCTTTTTTATCGAAAAAAACATTTCCGATATTGTTTAATGTGGAAGATTTACTTTTTTTATCTTTAAGTTTATCCCATATTTCCAATGCTTGTTGATAATTCTGAAAAGCAAGATCATATTTACTCCAGCTTCGATAAATATGTCCTATATTATTTAAAATAGTACCCATGCCTTTTATATCATTATTTTTTTTACAAATTTCCATTGATTTTTCATAATATTCCAATGCATGCTCAAATTTTCCCCATGAATGATAAACTCCTCCAATACTATTTAATGAAATACTTATACCCTTCTCGTAATTCATTTCTCTGCTAATTTTAAGAGATTGTTGATGATAATTAATTGCTTCATCATATCGTCCCCAATATAGTAATATTCTCCCTATATTGCTTAGAATATTGCTTATTTCTGGTCTGCTATTAATCTTTTGAGCTATTTTAAGTGCTGCTTGATAATATTCTAGAGATGTATTATAATTACCAGTCATATCATAAATTGAACCAAGATTAATATTACACTGACAAATTCCTTTCAAATAATTTATCTTGTTATATATGTCCAATGCTTTTGTGTAATTTTCAAGAGCTTCATCGATCTTTCCCCAGGTTTGATATATTTTTCCTATATTATTTAGAGTTAAAGCTTCAGTCTTCTTATCTCCAATTTTACTACTCATTTCAAATGCTTTATTATAATAATCCATTGATTTCTTGAAATTACCCCTAAAGTCATAAATCTCACCAAGATTATTGTAGATAATAGCAGTTTCTCTAGTAATTTTCATTTCTCTAAAAATATTTAGAGCTTTTTCATAATATTCCATCGCCGTGTCATAATTTCCCCATGCTTCCTCAACCTCTCCCATATTTATTAGTGTAATTGCCTTTCCTTTTATTTCTGAGATCTGATCGCACAATTCTATTGATTCGGTGAAATAATCATAAGCTACATCATACATGCCCCAACTTTTGTATACAGTCCCAATATTATTAAGGACTACTTGGAATCCATAATAATCATTTATTTCCTTTTTTAATAATATAGATTTATTGTAATAGTCTAAAGCCTCGCAATATAACCCCCACGAATAATATATCATTCCTAAATTGTTTAATGAAGCACTAACTCCTAGCTTATCATCTAATTCGGTAAATATTTTTAAGGCTGCCTCAAAATAATTGAAAGCTTCATCATACTTACTTTGATTCTCTAATGTTTTTCCAATATTATTCAATACTAATGCTTGTCCTCTTACATCTTTTATTTCTTTTCGGATCTCTAATGCTTTAGAAAAACATTCAATTGCTTTATCATATTCTGCTAATACATCATAGACTCCTCCCATGTTACTCAATGATACAGCAAGCCCTTCCATATCTCCAATATTCGAACTGATTGTAAAATCTTGTTTATAATACTCAAGAGCCCTTTTTAATTCCCCAAATATAAAATAAATCTGTCCAATATTGTTTAAACATATGGATATGTATTTTTTTAAATTGTTTTTTTTCGCCAGTTCAAGGGCATCATTATATTTTTCTAAAGCATCCTCAACTTTTCCTTCATTTTTAAATCTTAAACCAGATTTAATTAGTTCTATAATTTGATCTTCCAAGATAAATTCCATCCAAAAATCATTAAAAATATGGATTTAAAACTTAATGGATATTATTTCATTTTATGGTATATTTTCATAAAACTACTCTTTATTTATATTCTTTTTTTCACACATTTAAATTTGTGATAAAAAAGATTTCTATTG
>CAZYEE010000072.1:0-14550 GCA_964646355.1 uncultured archaeon
TTATTACCTACCAATACTCCTATTTTATATCCAATCTTCTCAAGAATCCAGTTATACCAATAATTTATTTCTTTAAAGCTATCAAGCCTTGTGATATCATAAACATAAATTATAGCATCGCAACCTTCGATCAATTTTTCATTCATATCAAGATAGCAAGGTTGGCTTGAAATATCCCATAAATAGAATGAAATTCGGGTATTTTCCTCAGGCAGAATTAATGATTTTATATTAACATTTGCTCCATTTGTAGCAATATATTTATCTCTAAATGCTTCTTCACAAAATCTTAATAAAATGGCCGTTTTTCCGACTGCTGGGGCTCCAACTATTCCAAGTTTGTATTTTTGCTCATTAATAGCTTCATTATCCAATATGATGGAATCTTTTATTTTGAAGGTGGTGATCTCATGACGATTAAAAATCATTACTTTTTCTTTTAATTTATAATAAAAATCCACGATTACTTTATCAGAGGGTTGATTATTCATTTCATTTTTTATAATTTCTTGTGAAAGTTGTTTCAACCAATCTTTAAATTCGTTCATATTTAGATAGAAAATTGAATTGTACTTATCTACTATTAATAAAGAGATAGATGCGGCTATATTTTTCCCCCGTACATTTTCATTTGGGATCCCAAATAGATAAACAAAAGTCGAAAGCTGATAATTTGGGAATTGAACAAACGCTATCTGTTCATTCGATTCTCCAGATTCTCCCGCCAATAAAGTTATATTTTTTACAGATATCTTTAACAACATATCTTGGTCTAAATTCATCGGAAACCAAAACTTTGGTTCTGGACCTTTATCCGTAAAGAGTGAAAAGATAATTCCTTTTAGTATTTCAAGTTCGGCCATTTGATCTACGCCATTTAATGAACATAAAGTTAATAATTTTTAATTGAACCATTATGATTCTGAATTTCTATCTTTTATTTGAATAATATTTAATAATTTAATGTTTTATTTAATTCTAAGCAATATTCAAATTTATGATTTATTATTTTAAACTGTTTTTATCAATTTATACATATGGATTGAATAATAATTTTACTATATAAAACATGATTGAAAATGCAAACTAAAGCTTACTTCCTAAATCTTTTACTTGGAAAAATACTGAATATGAAATCTTTCTGATTTTCGTACCTAAAAACAAAAATAGATATTTATGTAATTGTTAGATGATATTATTTAAGAAAATATTTTTATAAATTTGAACTGGTTGGGATATATCTTAAGAAAAGGAATAAATATTTTAAATATCTAAATTAAATCTTTATTGATGGATTAGAATAGCTCCTTCATTGTGAGTTTTATGAAAGAATATGATGTTATTGTTGTAGGTGCGGGTCCAGGTGGCTCAACTGCAGCTAAATTTGCAGCCGAGTTAGGATTAAAAACGATAATTTTTGAACGAGGCAGAGCACCTGGTGAAAAAAATTGCTCTGGTTCAGCATTATCTACTAAATGTTTTAGAGATTTTCCCTATTTAAAAAGAGAATTTAATTCGGGTAGATATTCAAGAATGGCTATAGCACATCTTATAAATGATGATTTGATAGAGGAAAGCTTTTTCGGATTCTCCGCTTCATCTAGAATAGGAAATTATAAAGAAGCCAAAGAATTTTTAACTTTAAATGTCTATAGAAGTGAATTTGACCCTTATTTGTGTGATCTGGCAGTAAATTCGGGAGCTTTATTAAAAACTTCAACACTTATAGTAGATTTACTAAGAGATGAAGATCAAAAAATAATTGGTGTTATAGATGAAAATGGAGAAAAATATAAAGGAATTGTAATAGCTGCGGATGGTGTGCATTCTACAATGGCATATAAAGCAGGGATTCGGGATAGATGGACTCATGATGAGCTAACTTTAATGTTAACAATTGAGTTTGAAGCCAGAAAAGATTTAATAGATAAAGTATTCGATGATAAAGCTCTCCATTACTGGTTCTCATCCGCATTTCCAGTTGCCTATACATTTTTTCATGCTGAGGGTGCACATCTAGGTTTAGGACTCTTTTTGAACGAAATTGATAAGAATTTGAAATATTATTTAGATAAATTTTTGAGCGTTAAAGAAGTAAAAAGACAGATTGAACTCATAGAAGGGAAGCCAAGAGAGGCTCAAGCCCATCTTTTAACATTTGTAAAAAGACCTCGCAATACTTGGAAAGAAGGATTAATGTTGATAGGTGACGCAGCTGGATTTCCATGCCCAGTTGAAGCCGAAGGAATTTATTATGCTATGTTGAGTGGTAAATTTGCTGCAAAAGTAGCCAGCAGGGCAATTTCTAATAATAATTTTAAAGGTTTTTCAGAATATGAAGAATTATGGAGAAATTCTCCGATTGGAGAAGAATTTGAAATGAGTATAGAAATATATGAATTTATTAGAGCAGGACCTTTCTCAATGTCCACATGTAAATGGCTAATTCCTTTTTTAAATGATCTCTTATATTCTATTTTTAATGTAGCCGATTCTCACATATATAATTTAAGACATCTGATCCCAAGAATATTTCTCTATCCAAAAATTTTTCCTTTTATTATTAATTACATAGCCCCATCTATTATACCAATCACTGAAAACTATATAAAAGAACAGATTGATAAAATTTTACCAAAATATCTTCCTGAAATATGGTCCAATAGTATGAAAAAAACATTTTGGTCCCTAAAATCATTTAGAGAAAAAATAAGTGATTTTACTTATTCTTTCATAAAAAAATTGATTTCTATATAACTTCTTAAATAGAAATGAACAATGCATATGAAATTTAAAATAATTTAACAAGGGTTTATTTTCTAATTGATTATATCATAGAATTTGCTTAACCTTCTATCTTTATTAAAATATTAATTGCATTTTATAAATCTTTTAAATTAATTAATTTACAATTTTTTTATAAAAATGATTCAAGTTTTGTTTCTAAATTTGTTTCTTAATTACTATTATTATTAAAAGTGTAATAAAATACTAAATATTAGTAGAGTATTTATATTATCATAAGAGGATATTATTGATGTCAATAGGAAAAATAAAGAATAAAAAATTATTAGAGGAACTTCAAGCAAAATTAGCTTTAAAATTGGGCAAGAGATTTACTATACAAGAAATAATAGATAAAAGTATAGAATATTTATCAGTAAATTTAGATAAATTTATAGAAGATTACTACAAATTTATTGAATTACCAAAAAAAAGATTAGATAAAATAATAAATAGGGCTACCGATATTGAATATTATACTAGTGGAGATGAGAATAAAGATATATATGGTTGAAACGAGGGGATATAATGGCTATTTTTTTAGAAACGGTATTCTTTTTTGCTTTAATTAATATGATAATGAATTTTATGAGTTCAATATTGATTTCATATGTTTAATTCGTTTGTCTATCAATTGCTTAGTACCGATATCACTTCTGTGGAATAAATCACCTTTTATATAGGAGATGGATTTTTCAGCGATTTGTTCTGCTTTTGAGATATCCTTATCAATTCCAAGAACTGCAATACTTCTTGAACTTGTTGTTTTAATGGTGTTTCCTTGCAAATCAACGCTTGCGAAATAAAGTTTACCACCTATTTTATTGATACTATCTATATCTACGACAACTTCGGTAGGTTTTGCATTAATTGGATAACCATTGGGTGCAAGGTACTTACAGACGGTTGATTTTTCATCAAATTCCACCTTTATTTTATTTAATTGGCCTGAAATTATTTTTTCACATATATCAACGAAATTTGTTTTAAGGAGTGGTAGGACATTCATTGCTTCAGGATCTCCAAATCTGACATTATATTCGACTAATTTTGGGCCATTTTTTGTGAGCATGAATTGTCCGTAAAGAATTCCTTTAAACTCGATATCGGTATCTTTTTTAATTGCATCGATGGTTTTTTTCATGATATTAATAGCAGAGTCATAATCATTTTTAGATACAAAAGGGAGCAAATGGTCGTCACAACTATAAGACCCCATTCCACCAGTGTTGGGGCCCTTACCATCATTAAAAGCTCTCTTATGGTCTTGCACGAGGGGCATGCCCACGATATTTTTACCATCTACAAAACTTTGTAATGTGAATTCTTCACCAACTAATTTTTCTTCGATAATAAATTTTCCGCCTTCAGAAATCAACTTTTTACAATATTCAAGGATTTCCTGTCTATTTTGTAAATGATCGCCATATACTTTAACGCCCTTACCCCCAGTTAATCCGTCTGGTTTGACTGCAACTAAATCTTCAAGTTCATCAAGAAATTCTTCGATATTCTCAAGTGAATTAAATATTTTATGCTTTATATTTCCTTCAATATTATATTTTTCCATGAGATTTCGTGTGAAAACTTTACTTGATTCTAGAAATGCAGCTGATTTATGTGGACCTACAGATGGAATACCTTTTGATTCTAAAAAATCTACAATCCCGTTTGCAAGAGGGTCTTCGGGCCCAATAAATGCGAAATCTATTTTTATTTTACTAATAAAATTATTTAATTTGTCAAAATCATTCAAATTGCCTAAAAATATTTCTTTTGAAATTTTTGTTATTCCGGGATTTTTAGATTTCATGAAGGCATAAATAGTCGCACCATTTTTGTTTAGTGTCTCAGCTATAACATGTTCACGAGCACCGTGTCCGACTACCAACACATTAACCATTTTTCATCACTCAAAATTTTCATTTAAATTAAAATAAATTTATTAAATTTAAATTAACATAAATTTAGCATTAATTATTTTCCTTAAACTTATTTAAATTAATTAATATTTCGCTCTATGTTCAATTCTTTTTCTAGATTTTCTCTATCAATCAATTCAATTGGATATTTACCAGTAAGACAAGCCAAACACAGTTGATTTCGTTTCAATCCAATAGACCGAATTAATCCATCTAAAGTTTGATAGACGAGTGAATCAGCTCCAATTTTTCTGCAAATTTCATCGACAGTATGAGTAGCAGCAATCAATTGCTGACTTGATGGAAAATCAATTCCCATATAACATGAATCAATGATAGGAGGACAACTTACACGAAAATGAATTTTTTTCACTCCAGAGCGTCTTAATAAAGAAATAATATTTCGAGCAGTAGTGCTTCTAACAATTGAATCATCTAAAAGTACAATATTCTTACCTTTAATTTTACTTTTTACGGCATTTAATTTCATTCTAACAGAGATTTCTCTCTGTTCTTGACCAGGCATTATAAATGTTCTATGAACATAACGGTTTTTCATCAATCCTTCACACAATGGAATTCCAGATTCCAATGAATACCCAGAGGCAGCAGTTCGTCCTGAATCTGGAATTGGTACTACATAATCTGCATCTACGGGAGAATTTCTTGCAAGTTCAACACCCAGATGCTCTCTAACATCATAAACTGTAATTCCATCTAAAATTGAATCAGGTCTTGCAAAATAAACAAATTCAAACATACAGGCAGCCCTACATCCCTTCTGGATTACAGTTTCCGATTCAAGTCCCTCATCAGTAATTCTTACAACTTCACCTGGTCTTATATCTCTTATAAGTGAAGCATTGATTATATCAAGTGCTACGCTCTCTGAAGCAATTATTGTTGTATCGATATCTTCAATTCTACCTAAACATAGGGGCTTAAAACCCAATGGATCTCTAAGTCCAAAGAGTTCACCTTTATTATTAATCAAAACTATAGAATAAGCGCCTTCTAACTCTTCCATTACCAATTTTATTGCTTCAAAATAATCATTACCATTTTCTTGAATATATTTTGAAAGTAAATAAACAATAACTTCTGTATCAGTAGATGTTTTGAAATTATATTCCTCTGAATATCTTTTTTGAAGTTCAATAAAATTTGTAAGAGTACCATTAAATGCGATCGAAAATTCACTTTTAGGGGTTTTGAAATTAAAAGGCTGGGCATTTTCAATAGATGAAACACTTGTAGTAGAATATCTCACATGTCCAATCCCAATTCTACCTAACATACCATTAATTATTTTATCATTAAAAACATTATAAACAAGACCTTGAGCTTTATATCCCCTGATATGATTATTAGATTTCATAGAAATGCCAGCACTTTCCTGTCCTCTATGTTGTAATGCAATCAATCCAAAATAAATCATTCGGCTTATATGATGCCCATTTTCAGGGCAGTGAATACCAAATACTCCACATTCTTCATGAATTTTTCTCTGGAGATTGGTTAGCAAATTAGATTTTAAATGAAGAGAATTAAGAAAATATCTGCATTTACTGCAATTCACTGGATAAGCCACCCTCCATATAGTTTGGAATAGTTTCATGATAAATTTTTTTCATTTTGGGAATATCACATCTTATTTCTGTTGATTTTAATTTAAAATTTATGAAATTATTAGTAGTAGTATTTCCGATTATATTAAACGGTACTTTATGTTTTTCAGCAATTTTTTTAATAGCATCAATATTCTTCGGATCCGATGCGATTAATATACGGGAATGTGATTCAGAAAATAATAGAACATCATCCCTTAGGTCCTTTTGTATTTTTGAGAAATCTAGATTTGCACCATAATTGCTCATAAGACACATTTTTATTGCTGCAATTGCCAATCCACCTTTTGAACAATCATGTGATGTATTAATTAATTTATTATCGATGATCTCAATAATAGCTTTAATTAATCGTTTTTCACGTTTTATATCAATTTGGGGGACAATCCCACCTTCTATGTTAAATATATATTCGAGATACTCAGATCCACCCATTTCATTATAAGTTTCTCCTAAAAGAATAATAACATCTTCAGAGGATTTGAAAGGAATTGAGATCGCTTTAGAAATATCATCAATTAAACCGACAACCGTTAATGAGGGAGAAGGTTTTATGGCAACTTTTGTAGCAGAATCTTCATTATAAAAACTAACATTTCCACCCACACATGGGACTTCTAGGCCTCTGGCTACATCAGAAATTCCCTTAACAGCCTCCACAAAAGTCCAAAAGACTTCTGGGTTTTCGGGATTTCCAAAATTGAGACAATCTACCATTGCGATCGGTTCAGCTCCGATTGTCGCCACATTTCTACATGCTTCTATTAAAGCTCCACCTCCGCCATTATATGGATCTAAATATGTTTGTTTTGAATTGCAATCACAAGATATAGCAACTCCTTTTTTCTTATTAAGAACTCTTAACAATGCAGCATCCGCTTGCCCCGGTTTTAATACTGTTCTTACTCCTACTTCATGATCGTATTGTCGATAAACATATTTAAGACTCGCAATGTTGGGAGATGCGAGTAATTTGTAAATAATTTCTTTAAGATTACTTGGGCATTCTGGGAGTTTTATATTTCTTAGTTTATCGATATAATCCGGTTTTTTAGATTCGCGTTTTACTACAGGAACTTCATCGAGCATTTTTGCAGGTATATCGGCAATTATTTTATTATTGTAATGGATAATTAATCTACCAGTATCAGTAACTCTTCCTACTACTGCATAAGAAATATTGTATTTTTCAAATATTTTAGAAACGATTTCTACACCTTCTGGTGCTACAACAAACATCATTCTTTCTTGAGATTCGGATAAAACAATCTCATATGGCATCATACCATCTTCTCGAAGGAATATTTTATTTAAATCCACCTCAATACCAGTACCACCGAGCCCAGCCAATTCAGAACAGACACAAGTGAATCCACCGCCTCCCAGATCTTTTAACCCATTTATATATCCTGTTTTAATCGCTTCTAAAGTAGCTTCAATAATCAATTTCTTAGTAAATGGATCCCCAATTTGAACTGCAGGTCTATCTTCCTCAGATTTATCAGTTAATACTCTTGATGCAAATGTTACCCCTCCCAGACCATCTCTTCCTGTAGATCCGCCCATTAAAATTAGATAATCACCTATATTTTGGGCAGCACTAGGTTTTATATCCTCTTTTTTTCCAAATCCAATACATCCGACATTTACCAAACAATTTTGTTCAAAACTTTTATCAAATTCAATTTCTCCAGCTACTGTAGGGACACCAATACAATTACCATAATCTGCAATTCCCTTTACTACCCATTTTAATAACCATTTAGAATGAGCTGAATTCAAATTACCAAATCTTAATGGATCCATTAATGCCACGGGCCTGACACCCATACACAAAATATCTCGTACAATACCACCAATTCCCGTGGCAGCACCATTATATGGGTCTATCGCTGAAGGATGATTATGAGATTCTGATTTAAAGACTACTACATCTCCATCACCAATATCTACTACTCCTGCATCATGTCCTGGGCCCAGAATAACTCTTGGGCCTTCAGTAGGAAGCAATTTTAATATGGGCCTCGAACTTTTATAGGAACAATGTTCTGAATACATAATATCAAACATTCCAAGCTCTACAATATTCGGTTCATGCTTTAGATCTCTTTTTATTTGTTCAATTTCTTCTTCCTTTAGATCAAATTTAATACCATCAATTACAGGAATTATTATTTCCTCCTTTAATCATCTTTTATTCATATATTATTCTTTATATGCTGAATTAATGATTCAAAAAACAATCTTCCATCTTCTCTACCATTAGGATCTAATATCGCTTCAGAAGCACGTTCTGGATGTGGCATTAATCCGAGCACATTCCCTTCTAAATTACAAATACCAGCAATATTATCTAAGGAGCCATTTGGATTGTATTCAATGGTAATTTTACCCTCACTACTACAGTATTTGAAAACTATTTGATCATTATCATATAATTCATTGAGCTCTTTTTTATCAATGAAATATCTTCCTTCTCCATGTGCGATTGGAATACGTAATATTTGCCCTTTTTTCATCTTAATATTAAATGGAGTCCTATTTGTAAGCGTAATCAAGTAAACCCAATCACAAATAAATTTCAAACTATTGTTCTGAATAAGAGCCCCTGGAAGGAGCCCACTTTCTACCAAAATCTGAAAGCCATTGCAAATCCCAATGATTGGTTTACCCTCATCTGCTGCTTTTTTAATTTGTTGCATTATTGGTGAATACGCAGCAATAATTCCCGCCCTCAAAGCATCACCATACGAGAAACCACCTGGTAAAAAGAATGCGTCATAATTAGTAATATCTATTTTTTCAGTATGCCAGATCAAATCTGCTTTGACTTGAGCAATATTTCTTAGAACATATATAGTATCAAGATCACAATTACTCCCTGGAAATTGTATAACGGCAGTTCTTATTTCCTTAGACATGAGAATTCATTTCCATGCTTTTATTTTTTTATTTAATTTTTTTTATATCAGATATAATTATTATTTATTATCAATTACTTTAATTGTGCATGTATGTACAACTGGATTATATATCCTGAGGGCATTACACATATCAAAAACCTTTTTCTCAGCTTCAGTTGGTGTCCCTGCTTCAATTTTAATTCTTAGATATTTCCCCGATCGCACAGATTTAATCATATCATAACCACTTCTCAATATTAAGTCCTTTTGAATAGTTTCACCTTCTGGATCTCGAGCAGCTGGCTTATTCTCGATAATTACTTCAACCGTATAAAGAGTCATAATTATTCCTCAAATTTTTTACCAATAACTTTCTCATACAATTCTATATAGGTCTGTTTTACTACCTCTAAAGATTCTCCTCGTCGATAAATATCCTTATCATATATTTTTTGTGGATTTTTCTTATCCCATAATCTACAGCTATCACCGTTAATTTCGTCCCCAACTAATAGTTCATTTGATTTAGTGCGTCCGATTTCAATTTTAAAGTCTATCAAATCAATTCCAATTTTATCCATAAATACTTTAAGAACCTCGTTTACATCTCTAGTTATTTGTTTTATCTGCTGAACCTCATCATAAGTCGCTATCTTTAATAACTCAAAGTGTTCCTCATTGATCATTGGGTCATGCTTTTCATCATCCTTGTAAAAAAACTCGATAACCGGTTTCTCAAAAATATAACCAGATTCAAATGGCATTCTATGCAAAAAATGCCCGTATGCCCTATTTCTTAAAACAATTTCCACCGGGAGCATCTCTATTTTTCTTACGACCATATAAACAGGTGGAATAAATGATATGAAATGGGTCGGGACACCTCCTTTATTAAGTGCATCAAAAATTTTTGCCGAAATTGCAGCGTTTATTCGTCCCTTTCCTGGAAATGTATCATGTTTTAATCCATCACCTGCAGTTATATCGTCCTTAAATTCAAGAATAACCTCATCAGGAACAGAACTCTCATAAACTATCTTGGTCTTTCCTTCTGCAAGTTTTTTACCTAATTTGATTCTTTCAGTCATTTAATTGCACCAAAATTCTTATAATATTAGAGTTAAAAAAAATTAGTCTTTTAATCAGAATAGATTCATCAAATTCGTTAATAATTTTACTCATTTTTATTTTCATCGGAATCTTTTTTTATAATTGTAATTTTTTTGTTTATTTAATTAGTTATTATTGCTCAATATTTAGCTAACTTAGGAAATTTAAAAAAATTTTCCTCTTTTATAACATATTTAAATAAATTATTGTCGAAACAAACATTTTCTTTTGACATATTTATGTTAAAAAGCTGAAATTTTGCTCCGATAAAAATTTATCAAAATATAGAAAAATCATAACAAATCTAACAAAACTGATAAACACGATATAAAGAATTCGGAAAAAATTGAAAATTGAAAGAAAATGTAATGGTTTAAGTTAAATTTGGTTCAATTAAAAAAAATTAATATAGTTTAATATCCATAATAACAATTTCGGTTGATTGTGATTACTCTATTCTTTAAAGCTTTTTCAAGACTATTTAAGATCGATTTTAGAATGCTTTCAATATTATAAAGATTTAGAACTTTTATTTCTATAGTTTTAGAATCATCTTGCAGTTTACACATATTGAATTCTGTTAAAAAGCATTTCATAAATTCTAAACAAAAATTAGGAGCACTAAAAAATAATTTAATAGAATTATCAGTAATTTGCATTGGTCTGGTAAAGAATCTATTATATTTTCCAATTAATGATTCATATCGAATAATCAATTCCTCAGTATAATACATAAACTCACCTCATTTTCGTGTTATATTATATCTTTTATAAAGCATATTAGTTATTCTAGAGTCTAATAATTCGGCGGGTAAATCATTAAGAGTTATAATAAGAGATTTGGAATTTTCTGTTAAGTGGTTATGATTCATCGGACGTGGCATTATATCGATAATTTTAGATTGGACCAGTTCATAGAGATCTTTAATACAGCTAAAATTATTCTTAGGAGCGAATCTATGATTTGTAAGGATCGAGTATTCTTCGCATATGACTAAATAATAATCATATAATTCCGAATAAGATGTTGCAGTTTTGTTTACATCCAATTTTAGAATCCTCGATAATGCTTGGAGCAAGAACAATTTATTTATTGAAAAATCCTCAAGAATATTCGGATTAATTTCAGGATAAATATTATTTTTTGCGTATCTAATGAGTTCGGCGGTTACTTTTGGTTCATTCCGTTGTTCAGCTAATTTTCCAGCGCTATAGAAGATATTAATGCCATGTCTTGCATTTTTAGAGGTAGAAGAAACAATGTCCGCCACCATTTCTATTAATCTAGAATTAATGGTATCAGAGTAGAATGCAAGATTTACTCTATAATTAAAGATATTAATAAGTTCTTCTCTTGAATACGCTTTTAAAATTAGTTTTTCAGTTATATAATCATTAATTACATTCGCTAAAATAGAAAGATATTCTGTGTATCTAGAGATGATAATTAAAGAGATTCGAGATTGACCAGTATCACTTTCAACTACTCCATGAATAAATTCAAGTACCTCTTTACTTCCAAGTAGATTAGCTTCATCAAGCACCAGAATTAATCTTGCGTCTTCACTACGTAAACGCCGCTTTATAAGTGTAAGAAGTTGTTCATCCCCAAATCCTCTGCTGAATACACCAAATCTATTAAGTAAGTCCATTAATATTGAATTTTTTGACCTGAAAGAATAACAATTATAATATTTGAAATAGATTTTATGATTATTTTTTATGGAGATTTTTTCTATTGCTTTTCCAAAATTTTTGACCAGAGCAGTTTTGCCGACTCCAGGTGGACCGATAATAGCTATATTTATACTAAAATGGTTATTAAATTCCATTATGGGTTTAAATGCACGGGCTAACTGAGCTATTTCCTCCTCCCGTTGTGGTAATTCCTCTGGCACGTAATTGTTTAATAATGTTTCTTCATTCTTAAAAAATGAACGTTTAAACAAAATCCTTTCAATGTATTTTTCGGAGCCCACCATTTTATTAACCCTTTAGAATTTTTTAATTAAAAATAAATAGAATTTAGGAGGTTGACCATAAAATTAAAAAATAGATGGAATTTTAATCCTCAATACCATGTTCTGTAATTGAGAAAATAGCTTCAGCCTCAGGAAGACACGGACTATCTATTAAACGTGCGACTCGTTTATTCGCTTTTGATTTTCGTAGATATAATCTATATGTACTTGCATGAGCTAAAACATTTCCACCTGTAGGTTTAGTGGGATCTCCAAAAAAGATTCCTGGAGACGATTGAACTTGATTTGTTATATAAACAGTCAAATTATGTGCTTCAGCTAACTGTAATAATCGATGCAAAAATTTGTTCAATTTTTGCTGCCGTTCACTTAAAGTACCTCTGCCAATATATTCAGAACGGAAATGTGAAATAATAGAATCTACAATTATTAGTTTAATATTTTTCTCCTTAATTATAGATGCTAATTTCTCGATGATCAATTGTTGATGATCGCTATTATAAGCACGAGCATACATAACATTTTCAAGGGCTTTTTTGGGGTCTAATGATTTATATCGCTCAAGAATTTGGAGCAATCTTTCAGGACGGAATGTGCCCTCTGTATCAATATAACAAGCACTACCATTAATTCCTCCTTCTTCGGGAGGTAATTGGACTGTAATACATAATTGATGTGCTAATTGAGTTTTCCCAGTCCTAAATTCACCAAATGCTTCAACTATAGACCTTGTTTCTATTCCACCACCTAATATGGAATCAAGCTCTTTTGATCCTGTTGTAAATCGTATTACTTTTTTGCGATCATTTAGAATATCATTTGCTGTTTTAAATCCTATTTGAAGTTGAGACCTTGCACTTTGTATGATTTTTGCACATACACTCTCTCCGATTCCAGTAGCTCCGGAGATTTCCATTGGGCTCGCTACAGCAATAGCTTCCGCACTATTATAACCAGCTTCCTCTAATTTAGTAGCTATCGCTGGGCCCACTCCTTTCAAATCTCGAATATCAATCACTTTAATCTCTTCATCTATAATAGGAGGCTTCTCTACGGGTACCTTTACTTCAGTAGGGTTGGTATTATTGTAAGTTTCTGCCTCAGAATAATCCTCAATATCATCTAAATTTTTCAAACTCTCTAATTCCTCGGCAATTTTCATATCGTCCAATTCTTCAACCTCATTTAATTGTGTAACATTATTATTTACTTCTTCATTTAAACTCTCATTTTTAACTTTAGTATTATTTACTTTAGAACTATTAGATGTGGACGATTTTCGAGTGGTTCTTCTAGTTTTTGATCTTGATCCTGTCGCCATAATAATCACCAAATTATTCTATACCCTAACACTCAATACTCTTTAAAAAAGAGGGAGAGGGAGTTTACTAAAAGTAAAAAAGTAATTAATACATCTGAATTTATTTTAAACGGTTATTTAATAAGAGTTCAGATACAGTCAAAATATGTGAAAATTAGAACCCAGTTATCAGTATAATACACAAATCTTTTTTTAATCTTTTGACCTAAATTTAATCAGATCATAAGAAATCAAAATGGTTTTTCATTAAAAAATGAATTTCCCATAAAAAAGTGAATTTTCTATAAAAATTTCTTATCTAATTATTATCCGATTCCCACCACTTCTTTTTGCAACTTTTAATGCATTCTTGGCAAACTTTCTAATTGGATCGGTTATTAAATACTCCTTTTTTCTTGATTTGGCTGGCTTATTATCTATGCTTTTACCTACTGCAACACCTATCGAAATTGTAGCATTGGTTTTTGAAATTTTACCTAAACGTTCAATTTCAGCTCGAATATGCTCCAGATCCTGTAGAAGATCCTCTAAATAAATCGAGCTAAAGAGTAACATACATTCTTCAGTTCCCTCTTTCTCATTTAATCCATATATCACTGTCGCTGCATATTTTCCAACCAAATCTAAAATAAGCTGTGTCAGGGTGCCAGTAATAATATTTGGTCTATATTTTGTCCAACCTTGTTCATTACTAATTTCTTTAAAATTGTCTAAATCCATTAGGACAATAATTTGATCTGGCATTAAATAAAAAAGTACTACAATAAAATAAAAGTTTTTTTTACCGATGGGTAATTATATCCGTTAAAATTTTTGAAACTATGTAAAAATAATCTTTTTTCTCTTAAAAATTTAATTTAATCAAAAATATACTTAAGTTTTTCAACTTCTCTTGCAATT
>CAZYEE010000073.1:0-14530 GCA_964646355.1 uncultured archaeon
TTCATGAAAGAATCTACAAATCAAATTACAATTTTTATTCAATTCTCTAATGGCATCGGCAATTAATAAAACTTCTTCTGGATTATCAATCAAGACAATAACCAACTCAATCTTGGGAATGCCAGCTTTTTTCAAAATCTCTATATCCTTTGCATCTCCTACTATCAGATCTTCCTTGTTATGAAAATTTTTCACTTTTTTAGAATTTCGTTCTATTAATTTATAACTTATTTTTTCGTTTTCCAGTTGATTTATTAGTCGTTTAGCAACATTCGTATAACCAATTAAAATTAGATCTTTTATTCCAGAAGACTTTATAAGGTTCATAATATATTTACAGGCCCATTTTGAGGTAGATATTGATTCACATCCGTAAATTCTTTCAAGAGTATCAGCCAGGGAATCATCAAAGATTCTACAAATTATTCTACAAGAGGAATTTATATCTCTGGTAAGTCCAGTTGATACGACGGCAGTTTCAATATCGTTTTCTGTTGTAATTAATAACTTAGCATTTTGAATTGCGGCATCTTTTAATACATCAATTGACAATGGCTTTTTTGTAATAATCGGCATTTCTTTTTTAATTAAATCCTTAACTCTATCGGTATTGGGCTCAATTATTACCCATTTTTTATGAATTTGATCTAAATAGTTCTTTATTCTTATCCCAAGATGAGAATAACCTATTATTACCACATGATTTTTTCTAAATCTTGCTAGAGCAAGTGATGTTTGTTCTGGATTATATTTTCGATAAAAGCCTGTAGTGATAACTGAAAAAATGACGCCAAAAATCACAAATTCGGAAATTACAGGATAAAAACTCCCATATTGACCTGAATATTGAATAAAATAAAATATTATCAATAGTGATGTTATTAAATCGTTTGTCAATGTATAGAATACAAAATAATTGATTATGAACCAAAGTAGAAATATAGACAAAACTAATGAATTTTGTTTTAAAAGAATTTTTATTTTAATTAATTTCTTACCCATTTAATCTCGTCCTTTTAGTTCTAAAGATAGCTATAATGTAATATTTTTATATTTTTTTCAATGCATTAAAAAAATTATCATTGGAAATTAATTTCAATGAAATTTATTGCTTGTTTTAAATTTTTGTTAAAGGTTTTATTTATTTCATAAGATAATTCATATAACTATATATAACTATATTGAAATATTGATTCAAAATATTGTTTTAATTGTGTTTTTTTAATTGAAATATTGTTTATTTAGTTAAAATTTTATTTGATTCAAATTTTGTTTAATTCAAATTTTATTAAAGGCTAATTTGTTGGACTTTAATATTTGGTCCAATAGTTTGCAGAAGTTTATTTATTTTGTTTAATCGAGGTATTCCTTTGCGGGTGCCATATTCTTTTAATACGCAGATTGACATTAAAGTAGCAATCTTTCCAGAGGTTTCTATATTTATTTCATTGATTAAGCCATAAATAAATCCGGATATAAATGCATCGCCAACTCCAGTTGTATCTACTACATCTATTTTTGGTGGTATTACTTTTATTAAATTATTTTTAGTTCCTATTATTGCACCTTCCTCACCATTTGTTATTGATATATAATTTATGCCGAGGTCGAATAATTCTTTTGCACAATCGATCCATGATGCATCATGCATTTTTAAAATAATTTTGGCTTCTTCTAAATTTGAAGCGTATAGGTCTGATTTTAAAACAAGTTCGTAGCATTTTCGTGGATATTTTTTAATCATAGAGCTCGATGGAGCGGCAATTATAAACCCGGGATCAGTTCTATTTCTAAACAATTCTATCAATTTTTCTATTGTTTCTATTGATGACTCGGATGTCAAGCTGCACCAGATCAAGTAATCATAGGAATCGCACCGATTAATGTCGATGTATTCTTTTCTTAATAAATCGCTGGCAGCTTTAACGGTAATCATTCCTCTATCTGGATAATATGGTGATTTTACTATAAATGCGGTTCCTGTATTTTCCTTTACTTTTACTATCCAGCTGCAGTCAAGTCCGGTATTTTTTATTTTGTCCAAAATAAAGTTTCCAAGAAAATCATCACCAATCGCAGAAAAAAGAGAACATTCAACTCCTAATGCAACCAAATTCAATGCAATATTTGTTGCTGAACCACCCTCATTTGCTATGAAAATAGTTCCTGGAATTTTTGAGCCATATTCGATGCCGAAATAGGTTTTATTATTATATTCAATGAGAGGGAGCTTATCTGATACAACTAATATATCTAAAACACAACCTCCAACACATAGTATTTTTTTCAATTTTCCCACAATCTGATTATCTTAAGAATAAATATAATACAGCTTTTTGAACATGTAAACGGTTTTCAGCTTGATCAAAAATAACTGACTGCGGACCATCCATGACTTCATTTGTTATTTCAAATCCTCTATGAGCAGGTAGACAATGCATAACTATGCTATCTTGTTTTGCGTAGCTTAGCAATTCACTATTTACTTGGTATGGTCTAAATATCTTTTCTCGTTGGTCTTTTTCCTCTTCTTTACCCATGGATACCCAGGTATCTGTATATATTATATCTGCGTCCTTTACAGCATCTTGTGGAGATTCAATTATTTTCACCTCGCATCCAGAAAAATTGGAGTTGAATTCTGCTACATTTATTATAGTTTCTTTCGGTCTATATTCATTAGGGCATGCAATAGTTATGTTTACTCCCATTTTACTACATCCTATCAATAAAGAATTAGCAACATTATTTCCATCACCTACATAAGCCAATTTTAGACCTTTTAATCTTTTTTTATGCTCTTCAATGGTCATTAGATCAGCCAATACTTGACATGGATGTAATAAATCAGATAATCCATTAATAATCGGTATATTAGCTGCACCTTTCGCTAATTCTATAAGATCATCATGGTCATATACTCTAGCCATTATAACATCACAATATCTGGCTAGAACCCTACCTGTATCATATATAGTCTCCCCTCTTCCTAATTGAATATCTCTTGCATTCAATACAATTGTATGTCCACCTAATTCCTTCATAGCAAAATCAAATGATACCAATGTTCGAGTGCTTGGTTTCTGAAAAATCATGCATAATTTTTTCCCTTTCAATGGTAATTCATCGGAAATCCCAATGACTTTGTTTCTTTTAAATTCATGAGCTGTATCCAGAATCTTACGAATCTCTTCTGGAGTGAAGTCTTGTAAACTTAAAAGATTACGATTTTTGAAATTCATATCAGTTCATCAAGCCAGTATTTCTTTTGGATTATTCCTTAATATAGCAACAAAATTAAATCTATTCGGAATTTTATAATAATTTTGGAATATCTATGTTACTCATCTTAAGAAAATAAAAATAAATATTCTATTGATATTATTAATTCAACCAAATTTAATATGTACAATATAACTGAGAATAATTAAATAATTTAAAAATTAAGCGATATAAATCTGTAAATGAAATTCATAATGAAGGTGGTTTTAAATTGTCAACAAGATTTTTTGACCCCTTCTGGGAACCAATTTTATGGTTGATAACTTCAGCTGTATTTATTATTTTCACGATATATTTGTTTTACAAATATACCAAGATGGAAAAAGAGGCAAAACCTTTCATTTTAGGTTTATTGACTTTTCTAGTTTCATATACGATTGCAAGGACTATTGAGACAATTCGCAGGTATTTCATAATTGGTGATTATTATGATATAGTTGATAGTAATTTTTCGATAACTGGACTCAATTTATGGCTTAGGCTGTGTTATTATATTTTTGCTTGGACAGGTATCACAATTTTCTTTTATGTATTCGAATCCTATATTCTTAATAATAAAACTAGGTTCATGATAACGATATGTTCGGCATTAGAAGGCATATTCTCATGTATGTTATATTTTACTGCAAACGCTTTTTGGAATTTTATTATTGTATCAATATTATTTTTTGGTGTTGCATTGGTTCCATTATTATTTTTCATAAATCTTGCTGTTAAAAGCATGTATAAATATCAGCGAATTGCATGGATATTAATTATAATTGGGTTTATTTTTTATCTACTTGGAGTAATGGCAGATCTACCAGAAGCTTATGTTTTTGTCCAAAACCTACCAGGAGAGTTTTTACATTATTTTAATCCAATTGCCCAATCTATTGGTATAATTCTAATGGGTTCTGGGTTCATAATATTATATAGAAATGTATAACTCCCTAAAAATAAATTTAAATATTAGATAATCTGATGTTTTCATGACTGGTTGAATATTCTAATTAAATTTGAAAATTTGATTAAATAAGAAATACAAGTTGTGATTGGATTGAATAAAAATTCAAAAATATTTTCTGTTATTTTCATCGCTATTTTTATTATTGGATATTTTATGAATATAATTGGAACATTTTCTTATAATCAACCAAGTGAAGCTCCTTCTAAGCCTAAAAGAGTTATATTAATAAGTTTAGATAGTTGTAGTCCAGAATATCCAAATGATCCTTATTATATGCCTTTATTATATGACGTAATTCATGATAATGGTGTTGCATTCAAAACGTGCTGGGCATCTTTAGCTGCTGAGACAATGCTAGGACACACGACGATGTTAACTGGATGTCATCCTAATTCTTCGGGAGTAATAGGTAATGGATATTATAATAATGAAACTGATAAAGACATTGGTGTGGTACAGGATCCTAAATTCAGACTTGTAGAAACCATTATTGAAGCAATAGAGCCCAATTCTTCAATAAAAACTGCTTTTATATCCGGTAAATGGAGATTGCCTGCATTTCTGGCTCAAGAAGCTGATGTTGTTTTAGGGTCAACAAAAGTGTGGGATAAATTTCCAATGCCCCAGAAATATCTTGATAAGCTCGGTTATCCGCTTGAGCATGGTGATGGTGATATTTATGCTTCATGGACGATCCGGGCAGTGATTGAATGTATAAAATTAGATGACCCTGATTTTATTTTTGTAAATCTTGCATGGCTTGATGTAACTGGGCATGATACTGGTTCATTTAATTTAAATATTAAAAGATTGGTTTCTCAGCTCGATTATAATTTGAATATGCTTTTTAATGAACTAAAAGCTATGGGAGAATTTGAAAATACTTTGTTTATAATTACTGGAGATCATGGAATGGACTCAATTTATGGTGTTTTTGACCCAAAGGCGTATTTGGAATCATATGGAATTCATGTGCATCATGTTCATGCGGAGGGGCAATCTGCATTTATTTATTTAGAAAATGCAAGTCAGATGAATATGGCGGTTGATTTATTAAATAAAAATGATAAAGTTGGCTTGGCTTTGTCCAGAGATGATATGTATCTCCTTCATCTAGATACTTTCATAAACAGGACTGGACATGTATATATGAGTTGCAAGGCTCATTATGCAGTTGTTCTCGAAAGTGCTGGTATTGAATTTCCAGTAAGTCAAATTGGTACTCATGGTGGCATTTCTTGTAGAGATGTCCCGCTCATGTTAATGGGCCCAGGCATTAAAAAGGGTCAATTTATTGAAAATAAAATCCCTGAGCTGGTTGATATTGTTCCTACAATTGGGAACATAACTGGCTGGAATATTCCTTCAACATGTGATGGGAGAGTGTTATATGAAGTCATGGAATGAAAATCTAAGTTTTATAAAAGATTATTTCTTAATTATTATAAATCCTTCAAAAATATCTGATAAAATTAACAAAGAACCTGTAAATCTATTAAAATCTTTACTTATCACCTTAATTTCTAGTATAATACTTATCGCTGGAGTTTTTATAGCTGGTGGAACATTGTATAACATTTTTTTCGAGCAATATAGCTCATATTTTCTGGAAATTATTACATCTGGTCAACTATTCAATTATTATCTAACCCATGATCAATATATATTGGTATTTTTCTCGGAAGTTATCTTTTTAATTAAAATGTGGGCGTTTACCTCTTTTATCATTTATATTCTGCTAAAACTATTAAAAGAAAACGTTCGGTTGAGCAAAATATTAAACATGATTACTTGGTCAATCTCTCCTTTTGCATGGATCTTTTTCATAGTTTCATTAATTTCGTTATTATTTAAATTTATCATTCCATTATTTTTCCATTTCATATTTTATGGATCTATACTAATTGTATTTGTATTAATTATCCCATATTATTTACTGAATTTATCAAAAAACCTTTCTCTTAAATCAAATTATAACCTATATCTTTCCTATTATCTTACTCTTGTTATATTATTCTTGATTTATACTCTAAATCATTATAATGTATTTCTATTTCAAATATTATAATTCATACACGTTTAAATTATCTAAATTCAATTAAATCAATTATTTATGGTGAATTGATTGGTAGACCTCAAATTTGTGGAATATTATATAAACGATCCGGAAAAATGCTTTAAATTTATCCAAAATAATTATAGTTTTCTCAAGACATTGATTGTTTACATATATTTAAGTTTATTAATAAGTGCAAATTTTTGGAATGTAAATTTTATTATACCCTTCACGAAATTAGATCCCATTTTATTAATAATTTTTATCTTAACTGGATTTATTTCAATAGCATACTTTGTAATCAATTATATAATTTATCTCTATTTATCATTGAGATTATTCTCTAAATCAAAAAAGGAAAAAAAGCTATGGAAAAGAATTAAGACACTAATTTGGATATATTTAATTCCTATGGCAATTTTTCATACGATAATATTCCTTCTTAATATGATTTTATTAAATATACACCTAAATTATGTCGCAATATACATTTATGATTATGGAAAATATATAATATATGCTTGGATTTTCTCCCTATCCATTTATTATTCAAATCAGTTTGATGAGAGTAAAAAGTTTAAGAATATGTTGCTTGTACTTGTTCCGTTTATTATTTGCTACATTTTGGCGTTTACTGTTAATTATGTGTTAGTTGTACTACTCTTTAAGTTGTTTTTATAAAAAATTTTAAATTTACTAATACTTTTTCTTTTAATTAGCCATAATAACTTAAATTTTAATTTTAAGTAAGTCATAGTTCTATTATTATATCATTGATCTTTTCATGTTTTTCAACAAAAATGGAGATATAATGTTCATAAATATAATATAATTGATAGGATTTTGTAATTTTCATTATAATAATTGATAAGTTTATAATTCATGTATATTTTAAAATTCACAAATAATTAAATAAAAATCAGAATTTTGTAAATTAGATACTACATAATACAATGAAATGGTGTTTTAATTATGGAAATTGAAGATAATTGGAGATGCGATGTTCCACGGAAATGGTTTTCGACTCCTTATAGTTTCACAGAAAAACTGAGCTGGCTTAAAAATAATCTAATTAGGCCATCTCGTAAATATAGTAAATTAACTAAATTTATTCCTCAAGACTATGAGTTAAATAAGGTGGAGACTAAAATAAGGATAGGATTTATTGGCGATATTATGAGGATGGGACGACGTGAACTTGATTTCGACCAAACTTTAATAGATTTTTTTAATGATGCTGATTATTTAGTTGGAAATTTTGAGGGGACAATTAGTGCTAAAAAGAAGGTATTTATGGCGCAAGATCATTCTGAGAAAATTTTGTATGATCTAGAAAAGCTATTTAAACCGGATAGATTCATTCTTGGCTGTGCAAATAATCATTCTGGTGATTTTGGATGGACTGAATTTGAGAATTCTTATAACTTAATTAAACAGCATGGATTTATTCCGATTGGAAGGCGGGATGAGGGTTCAATTGTAATAGACGACCTTATAAATCTTGTAGCAGTAACAAAATGGTCAAATCAACCTTGTAGATATGTAGCCAAATTTGATTCCAGAGATGCATATTATGATGCAGGAGCAGAATTTAATATTCTTTATCCTCATTGGGGCTATGAGATGCAATTATATCCAAATCCTAGACAAATTCAAATAGGAAAAGATATTCTTAATAAATGGGATTTAATAATAGGACATCATCCACATGTTCCACAACCTATTACTGCATATGATATTAATGAACAGAAGAAATTACTCGCATATTCTTTAGGAAATTTTTGTTGGAACGTTAAATTTAGGCGATATTTGAATGGAATGGTCGTCTTAATTTCTATCGGTCCAACTGAAGATGGGACTTGGGCAGTTGGAAAAGTCAAATGGAAATTCACAAAAGTTGAACATATAAATCCCGAATCATCTATTGTAAAATTGGTAGAGAGTTGCAAATATTTTAAAAATATTGAATATCTTGACTAAAATTATTGAATTCATTAAAATCATATATGAAAAAAATGTGATCTGAAAATGGAAACAGAAATTCAAGAGTTGTTTAAAAAAGGTAAAAAGGCATTTGAAGAAGGCAATGATGACCATGCACTTAACAGCTTCATTGAGGCTTCTGAATTAGCTAAAGAAGCTGAATTTCATAAGATTGTTAGTGAGTGTTATAATTATATAGGTGATATTTATAGGAACAATGGAAGAATGGACGAAGCATTAAAATTCTATGAACGAGCTCTAAAAATTAATCAAGAGATTTCAGAGGAATTAAGTATGGGCATTTCTCTCTATAATATCGGACAGATCTATCATATATGGGGTAAATATTCAGAAGCTCTTGAATATTATAAAAAAGCTAGAGAAGCATTTGAAGATGCAAATGCTCAACAAGAAATATCTAATATTGAAGATAAAATTAAG
The DNA here is from genome assembly GCA_964646355.1 of uncultured archaeon. GTDB lineage: Archaea > Asgardarchaeota > Lokiarchaeia > Helarchaeales > HEL-GB-B > HEL-GB-B. The sequence continues at coordinate 8,712 of CAZYEE010000073.1, forward strand.
GAAATTTATTTTAAATGCGGTAAATGTTAAACTAATGAATTTTAAATAAATTAATAAATTTTAAATAACCTCATAGATTCTAAATTTTTATAAGCTTTACTCTATACCCATTCATAATAGGCATTCCGGATAATTTTTCTAATTTATGCGAATCTGTTAGTTTATTGATATTTTCACCTGGATGTTGATTTGCATAAGATAATTTTGGATTTTTGTGCCCCCATCCATGTGGATAAAATACAGATCCCTTGATAATGTCCTCTGAAATGATAACTGGAACATCTATATATCCAAAATTAGTTGATATTCTGACCTTATCTTCATCGTTTATATTCAAATTTTTGGCATCTACTGGATTAATCATTAATCTAGGTTCTTGTTTATTTCTCCATAAAAATGGTACATTATGCATCCATGAATTCATAGTTTTTAAGTTTCTTCCTCCAATTAATAGAAATTCATTTTTATTCAGTATATATTTTGGATCGTTTGTTAATCGTTCGTTAAGCTCTTTTTTGCATAGTTGAATTTGTTCAACAATTTTATCATTAACAAGATTTATTTTTTTATTTTTAGTTAGAATATACTTTTTAAGTACATTATATCGATTCTTTCCCACTAAAATGAATCTTTTTTTCTTTAAATTCTTTAGAGTAATTGCATTTTGAGATAAATAAGGGATTTTCCCTTCCATAACTTGTCCTAAGAGTAAAAATATTTTTACCAAAATTTCTGGATCAAATTTTTTATTAATAAAGTTATAAAACTTGGGAATTGAATCAAAAATGAAACTATTCATAAATTTTAGCTTCATTAGCCTAGTCAAACTTAATAAAATTTCCCATTCTGGTTTGGGCCCATATAAATCCGTCTTAACAATAGGTGGATTATAATCAATATGTGGGAATATTTGATAGTTCAAGGAAAATAATGAAAAATTCTTATTTTCAAGAGGCGTTCTAACAGGTAGAATATAATCTGCTGCAATAAGTGCTGTTTCGTTTATATAAAAGTCGAGCACCACGCATAATTCCAATTTCTTTAAGGCTTTTATGAATTCATTTGAGTTTGGGGCACTTAGTACAGGATTACCTGCCGAAATTAATAAAGCTCTTACTGGATCCTTTGAGCTAAGAATTTCTCTAGCTAATATACCTAATGGGAATGCTCCCATTACATCAGGATAATTTCCAATCCTACTTCTGTATTGGTCATATTTTCCCATCCCAATTAATTTTCCAAGCTTAGCAATATTAATGACATTATATCCAAAAATATATCCACCGCATTTATCCAACTTTCCACTTATTATATTAAGTACATCTACTGCCCAAGCGTTTAATGTAGGATATGCGGATAAGCATATCCCAAGTCTTGAATAAATTACTGATTTATCTGTTTCTACAAATTTTCTTGTCAATTCATAAATCTTATCCGTTTTTATTTGGCAAATTTTTTCAGCCGCCTCTGGAGTAAAATCACGGATTAAATCCTTTAATTTATCGGCTCCGGCTGTATATTTTTTTAAAAACTTTTTATCTTCAATTCCTTCGGTAAAAATTATGTTCATCATAGCCAAAAGAAGAAAAATATCTGTATTTGGAACAATTGGAATATAATGCTGTTCATTATTTGCCAAGATTTTTACAGTCTCATTTCTGCGAGGATCGATAACATAGATTTCTCCTCCTCTCTGTTTGATTTTTTTCATAACTCTAATAACATTTGCACATGTTATTAAGCTTAAATTTGTAACAGCAGGATTTGATCCAATAATTATCAAAAGATCTGTATTTGGAAGATCTGGAATCGGCATTACTATAGAATTTCCATAAAGAAAATAATGAGCCACAAAAATATTGTTGTTATCAACAGATCCTGCATTATACAAATTTTTACTTCCAATTCCATTCATAAATCCCGAAACAAACATAGAATGTGCATAGTGATTTAAAGAATTTGTACCCATATAATATGCAATAGCATTCGGTGAATATTTTTCTCTTATATACGATAATTTCTCTGCAATCTCGTGTAAGGCTTTTTTCCATGATATTGATTTAAAATCCTTTCCAACTCGCTTTAGTGGAGTCCTTATTCTGTCTCTATCTTGTGTAATATATCCCAACGCTATTCCTTTTGGACAACAATATCCTCTGCTTAATGGGTTTCTTTTATCGGGTAATACTAAAATTTTTTTCTCTTCATCAGTTTTAATAATTAAACCACAACCTGCATTACAAATAGGGCAAATAAATTTTTCTCCGTGTATCAATTTAGCATTATAATTCTCATTACCTTTTGATCTTATTGCATTCATTTTCGTTTTCTTTTGATTTTTAATCTATATAATTTTTTTGTAGGATTAAATCTCTAATCATTTATAACTAAAAAATTACCATCAATTTAATTTATTAAACTACAAAATTAGAATGAAATCATAATGAATTTTTACTCAATCACTTATAATATAATTCAATTTTATAAATAAATAAAAAAAAATTACCAAAACCTATAAAAAATCTTTTTCAATAATAACTAAGCCAATTATTTTATTATATATCAATTCGATTTTAATTGATATTGTTATATTAATTAAAATGTTGGAATAAGTGATTTGAATGAATATTACAAAAAAAGGTAGTTTATTAGGTATATTATTTTTAACAATACTAATGAGTTCCTTATTTCTGGTAAACATAATACCCGTAAACATACCAAACAGCGCAAGAAATTCATCAATTGTTCTTTATAAGAATATAACAATACCAAATTATACTTATCAATGGTATAAAACATATGATTTCGAAGATGAAGATATAGGAAATGCTATAGATGTAGATTCCAAGGGAAATATATATGTAGTTGGAAAAACAGCCACTACAAGATATGATGGTATTGAAATGGGACTCGACTCTTCTGGAAACCAAATATGGAATAGGACCTGGGGTTCTGGATATGATGATGCTAATTATGATGTAATTGTATATAATTATAGTAGAATATATACAATTGGCGAATATGACTTTGATGTGGTCTTCGGGACCAATCAATTACCAATTCATTGTTTTAATTCAAGTGGATCTATTATATTTAGTGATACTTATATTTCATTATCAGTGCATGGATATGGAATGACAATTGACACAAATTTAGCAAATCCAATTATCTATATTGCAGGTAAATCAAAAGTTTCAAATCCTTCTGCGCTTCTCGTAGCGTATTATTTAAATGGTACTCGTAAAAATTCCACTAAATATAACGGTCCAACAGATGACATAGGATATGCAGTAGGCGTAGATAGCAAGAATTTCATTTATGTTGGTGGCGTCACAAATTCGTCTGGAGATGGATCATGGGATGTTCAAATATTAAAATATGACACCAGTTTTCACTTGAAATGGAATATAACATGGGGCACTCCATATGATGATACATTAAATGACTTGTATATCGATAAAAATGATAATATTTATGTTTGCGGTGAAACAGATACAGGAGGTGGCGTTATATCATTTCTAATGATGTTCAATGTTACTGGAAGTTTACAATGGATTAGACTCTGGAGCAATTATCAAATAGAAGTTGCAAAAAGCATAACAGAAGATAAAGACGGTAATCTAGTAATAGCAGGTTATGTATTAAATAATTATAATGATTATGACGTGATGATAACTGCATTCGATAAATCGGGGCTCCAATTATGGTATGACATATGGGGCTCAAATGGGGATGATTATGGCTATGGAATTTGTGCTGATACTAATGGATCAATCTTTATATGCGGTAAAACAAACAGCACTGGAATGGGAGACGCTGATGGTGATTTACTTGTGTTAAAATTTTCTAATATTCAAAATACTCCACCTACAACAACCACTACCAGTACAAGCACTATTCCTGGATTCAACTATTTTGCAGTAATTATTTCAGTAGGTTTTATTATTGTCGTAGTATTTGGAATAAAAAAATTTCCATCAAGAAGAAAATTCCCAGTTAATCTTTAAAATTTCCAGATTATTAACTAGCTTATTTTTAATATTTTTCTTTATCTTTTTTATTTTTATTATATTTTCTGTAGATAGATTCAAAAACAAATCTTATCGAAAAATTATTATCAAACTTTATAAAAGCTTCCTAAAACTCGATATATTTCTGAGAAGAAATACTTTAGATGCAAATATTTATTATAACTTTAAAATAAACTTTTAATATATTACAAACTTCTATTTTCGAGGAATAATTTTTGTAAAAAATAGATATGTTTAATTTAAATGATTATGTTCCGTTAATATTTAATCTAATACCTTAAATATTTACTTCAATTCTCTAATTATCACCAAAAAATTTTCAAGTGTAAAAAAATTAATATAGCATATTATAATAATACTAACTAACTTAAAAGAATAGGTTAAAATATAAGAAATTGAAATTTCTCCCTAAAGTTTCAAAAATTTTTTCGATAAATAAGATTTAAATAGAAAAGATCTAAAAGAAATAGTTAATATTTATATATTTAAGTAAATAATATATCTAAATAATTTTAAGAAGTGAAAAATAATGAAAATTTCATTAGTTGGCTTATCTGGATGTGGCAAAACATCAATTTACGCTACTACTTTCGCCTTCAAAAAGCCTGAAGAGACTGAAAAGTTCGCTCCTACAGTAATGTATGAAGTTCGGAATCATCCATATCTCGGCTTAAATGTTTCAATATTTGATTTTGGGGGTCAAGAACAGTATCGTGAAAGTTATTTAGAGAAAACTGAAGTCTTTAAGGAGACTGACATTCTCATCCCGATTGTAGATCTTCATGATAGAGATAGTTTTCAAGAAGCTGCAAATTATTTTTCAAGAATTGTAGAAGCATTCAAATCTTTTGAAAAAAGACCAAAAGTCGTGATATTTTATCATAAATATGATTCTAAAAACTTTGAAAAAGAACTCCTTGAAGTTAATTATCAAGAAGCAAAAAAACTCATCGGAGAGATATTCAAGGACTGTGATTATACTGAATATAAAACCTCCATTTATGATCAAGAGCAGTTATCCATGATCTTTCGAGATCTATTGGTAGCCAATTATAAGGACTTACAAAAACAAGTGGAAAATGCTCAAGATTTATTAAAGAAAATCGATGCAAAAATTATAATCAGCGATATTAACGGCAATGTAATCGTTCATAATGTTTCAGGTATATCTACCGGCTTACAGTTAAGAGCCGATCTAAGGGATTTTATCTCATCATGCAATACACTAAGAGAGAATTTCTTCAGATCTGATTCAGTAAAATTTGCTGGAACTACACCCGAATCTAATAGGGAAATTCATATCTACATCTTCAAATACATTTTGAGTGTTCTTATAATGGGCGATAACTTATCCGATGAAAAATTCCAAGAATCCGTTTCACAATTATTAAAAGATATGGAATTATTTGCTCAATTAGTTGTTAAAGCTCACGAGGAATAACTATTAACTGAAATAGTTGATAAGAAATATGCCAAAGATAATAAATATCTCTTCTGAAAAAGTTGCAATAGCAGGTTTACCCCATGCTGTTACAGTTACTTTTGATATGTCTCTACTGGAAACTGAGACTGCCATCGATTTTGCTGGAATACGCCTTATTTCTAATAGACCTTGTAAAAAAGACATTTTAATTGCAAAAACCGATATATTCAAAGGTGGAATTTTGGAGAGTGGAGTTTACAAAAGGTCCGTTAATTTAAATATTGGCAGAAGAGTAGTACCTACAATAAAAGAAAGGAACATCAATTATATGATTCGAGGAAACATTGTGATTGAGGGAACGGATG
>CAZYEE010000074.1:0-14521 GCA_964646355.1 uncultured archaeon
AATCATGAGGAATTGGAAGCGATTCACGGGAGAAATGAATTTTTATCCAATTTTAGTCATGAATTAAAAAATTTGTTGACTACGATTATTGGTTATATTGATTTATTGAAGAAAACCCTTCCTGAAGATATTGCAGAAAAATATAAGGATATTCTAGAAGTGATAATAAAAAGCTCTTACCAATTAGAATATCTCACTTCAAATTTTATTTTTGCATCATTTCATGATTTTAAGGAATTAAAATTATTCAAAAGAAAGTTCAATTTCGCAGAATTAATAAATGAATGTATAAAATCATTAGAGTTAGAGTTCAAACGAAAGAAGCAAAATTTAGTTTTTGATCCAGGGCACTATAAGGATTTGAAAATAAACGCAGATTATAATAAAATTCGTCAAGTCATTATAAATTTAATAACAAATGCAATTAAATATACTCCTGAAAAAGGAACTATTATAATAAATATTGAGAAACTAAATAATGATATAAAATTTACAATCACTGATACAGGAATCGGAATATCAAAAAAATATCAGGATAAAATATTTCAAAAATTAAAAAGAATACCGGAATATAAGACTACTACCACTAAGGGAATTGGACTTGGACTTTATATAAGTAAAAAACTTATTGAAATGCATAATGGAGAAATAGGAGTAGTTTCTGAAGGTATTAATAAGGGTTCTACTTTCTATTTTATAATACCAATAGAATAAAAAGGATAAATAAAATAAAAATTAGTTCATCAATTTAATTCAGCAATCAATTTTTTTTGTTATTTTCAATGGGTTATTTTCATTCATATTCTATGGATTATTTTATATATTTTTATATTCATTATTTTTTAAAAGATTTAAAATTTTAGGAGTTATTAAGATTTTCTGTTCTATTTTTGCCTTCTTTTTTAAACTTATCAAAGACCTCAGTAATAAAATCAGAGATTTTGCTTATTCCTTCATTATCATCAAAAACGGAGAAATCAATTGTATCAAGTGTAGAAGAAATGGTTTCCCGAGTAACTTTTAGTGTATCGGTTATTAAGGGTAAAGATCGTTTTATTATCACTTTCATAGGTATAGACAAAGCGGCTAATGTTAATTTTACGACGATCATCACAATTTCCCATAACGTGCTAAACCCTTTATTCTCTTGAATATTCATTTTCTCTATAATATATTGTTTGAAATTTATATTTTTAAGTCCAAGATCTCCCAAGGCTATTAATCCACCTTCTAAAATGTCTTCAATGAATTCTGTTCCGGAAAACTCTTTTAGGTTTTCAAGAACTTTATCGGGAAGTAGATCCCGAAGTGAAGAAATAAGACTATTTAAAATTAGAGAGAATACATCGCCAGGATATAGTGTAAGTATATTGATCTTAAGAATATCATAACTTAATAGTATAATAGCATTACCAAAATCACTTTCTAGGATACTTTGAAAAATGTTTCCAGCCCTACTATTTATAATATGAATTAATAAATATCCAAGTGATTGTATCAGATCATGTTCAAAACCTTCAAAAATGCTTAAGGATTCTTTGATATTTTCAGTGGATGTTTCTTGTTTCTTCAGTAGTTCGGAAATTTGAGATCTAATAAATGAATAAGGATTTCGTAAAAAATCTTTAAAATCTTCTACGGTAATTTCTTTAATAAAATCAGCGAATGATAATTCTTCTTTTTCTTCAGGAGGTACCATTTCTTTTCTATTTTTTATTTCTTTACTTAAATCAGCCTCGATATCAACTTCCAAATCTGGAATATCGGGGAGGATCTTTGTTAATTCTGTAATGTGTCTGAATATTTGTATAGGGCCCTCTTCCTCTAGAGCACTTCTTGGAACCAATCCTGTGGCTACTGCATATGTTTTACATCCAATATATTTACCTGCTTTAATATCAAGGGGTAAATCACCAATGTAAATAACCTCAGTGGGTAATAAATTAAATTCCACTAATATTTTTTCTATCCCTTCAGGATCTGGTTTAGTTTTTTCTACATCATCTGCAGAAATTATTTTAGAGAAATATTTTTTAATCTCAAATCGCTCGACCAACTCATTTGTATCAACTTTTGAGCCACTTGTTAAAATGCCCAATTTGTATTTTTTGGATAATTGTTCAAGCAGCTCTTTTACCCCGGCAAATAAAGTAGATTCTTTTGAATATTCTTTATATAAGGTATAAGCAATAAAGATTACTTCAAGTTTTTTCAAGAATTCAAATTCTTCAAGAAATTTAACATCTTTTAACATTTCATAAGAATTTAAAATAAGTCTAGTAAATGCGTGTGATCTTAAATTTTCAATAAGCCTTGTAGCCTCCGCTAATGCTTCTTCAGGATCGTGTTTAATGCCATATTTTTTTAAAGTATCTTCAGTTGCGGCCTTCATTGCTGCTATATTATTAAATAAGCAACCATCCCAGTCGAAAATTATCGCTTTAATATTTTCTTCGGAATTTGCCATATTATATTACACCAATCTTGTTTAGTCTATTAATATAGGTATTTTTTTAACTATATTTTAATTTTCGATAATGAAAGTAATTTTGTTATTTTTTATTCAGAATGAATTAGAAATTATAATATTTCTATTTAATAATTATTGTGTTTTATAAATCTAAAATAAATTAAAAGACATAATTTTATTTCCACGAAAAATTATAATCAAAATTTATGCATAAATATAATTATTACTTAATTTTTTGAAAATAAGAATATTAAAATTAAGAATCAATTATTTTTAAATAATTATTGAAAGTGTTTCCTCTAATAATAATAAAATTAAACTTTTAAAATAAAGAAATTATTATAATATTAAAATTTAAGATCAAATCATTTTTTTAAATAAAAATTCAAATTGTTGAATATAAATACTTAAGGATATTAATAGGCAATGTTTTTTTTATTAAAGCAATTTGTTCATTCAAATTATATTCGCCGAGCTCTGTAATTATACCTGTTATAAATTTTATAGGCGTTTTGTCAAAATAGTAATTTTCAATAGTTAAATTTTTATCTTTTGATTTATAAATTTCAGAACTTGGTTTTTTCTCTATCATAATTGGAATATTATAATTCGCTCCAGAATAATATTTGTAGGACTGTGCTAGTACATAAACAGGGACATTAAAAGTTTGAGCGGTTATTGCTATAGGTAAAGTTCCAATTTTATTAACTACCTTGTTTTCCGTAAAAGAATCTGCACCAATTAATATTACATCAATATTTTCTTCTTTCAAAATATGTCCTATAGCAGCATCAATATATAATTTGGTATTAAACATTTTTGAAAATTCTATTGCTCCGATAAGACCTTCGCATATTGGTCGAGATTCTGTAATATAAATTGTGAGCTCATTACCAAGATTTTTTTGATATTTAATAGCTTCAAAAATAGTGGAACTAAATGAATATGTCAGTATATTTTTCTTATTTTTTAGCATATTTGAAGTATATTCGCTTATTTTTAAAATATCTATTTTATTTTTTCTTTTTAACTCAGAAATTAAATTTAAAACTTCATTTTTTATTTTAATATGATTATTCTGATTAATAGAAATTTCACCAGCCTTTTTAATTATTAATGCCATATAATTTGCAAGCATAGCCATTGTTGGCTGGGCCCTAAAGAATTTTGTGCAAACAATTTTGATAAAATTAGAGAGATTTTCTTTATTATACTCACTTACTAAATTTTCAAGCATATCCAAAGTCATTGAAAGTATTTTATGTGCACCACTTATATTATCCCTTTTAATCTTATTAGCAAACTTATCAACTTTTTCTGGCAACTTCATTTTTATCAATTATAATATTTATATTTTGATAAAATTTATGATTTTTAACGATTATTTATATTATCAACTGGATTAAATATTTCAATAAAACGTAATTTATGGATGGTTTAATTGATAAGAATAATAAATCAAATGATGACATGGGCTTTTATCAGAATCTTTAAAATTTTACCCAAGATAACTGGTAAAAATAAAATGGTGGATCCTAGAATTGATGAAAAAGGCATTTTTTCATATTATTTAAAACCTAATATGCAGTTAGGATTACCAAATCAGCGTTATGCCACACAAGTTACTCCTGAGGGGAGATTATTTACAGGTGCTGCTGAATTTGTCTTCTTTGTTAATAAGAAATTAGTAAATAAAAGATTATGGACTTTAAAAGAAGGTTATTTACCATGTGTTTGTTATGAATTAAGAATAGATGATGTTGTCTATAAATTTGAGATGTTTCAATATTGGTTAGATAAGAATTCAAAATCTACACCAGTTAACTTTGTTAATATTAAAGTAATTAATGAGTCTAGCCATATGAAAGTTGCATCTATTGCAGTAGGTTTTAAATTTTCTGATAAGGACCATCGCCCACTTCAACCACATAATGGTGATATGAAACAAACCAAATTCAAACGATGGACATATCAATTCAACAAAGAATATAAGGGTATTCTTGCAATTAGAGATAATAAATTGATGTATTATAGTCCAAATAATATTAAAAAATTGTGGAAAGATGTAAGGAACGTCTATAAGGGAGCTTTCAAAAATTATAAAAGAAATAGAATAGTTTTGATTACAGAATATGCATTAGAATTAAAACCTTCAGAAAGTAAAAGTATAATTGTGAAAATTCCGCATTATCCAATAAATATTGAAGATCAATTACTTATTAAAAAAATTTCAAAAATAAATTATGAAGATTATTTTCAGAAATTTAAAGATTATTGGAATAAGATATTAAATAAAGGTATGAAAATTATTTTACCAGAAGATAAAGTAATTAATACATCTAAAACTAATTTAATTTTTAATTTTATGACTCAAGATCATGAAGGAACAGCTATTTCACAAAAAGTTAACCGATTTCAATATAATCATTTTTGGATCAGAGATTCTAGCTTTTACATTAGAATGTACAACATGTTTAACTATCCTGAGGTAGCAAAAGGAATTATTTATAATATTTTAAGATATCAACAAAAAAATGGTAATTTTATGTCCCAAAGTGGACAATTAGATGGTTTTGGACAAAGTCTTTGGGCTTTTGCTGAACATATTAAATTTAATAATGATAAAAACCTTGCAGAACGATTATTTAATCCAATAGATAAAGCTATAAAGTGGTTTGATAATGCAACTTCAAAAGATAAATTTGGAATTATGCCACCTACTTCCGCTTTTGATAATGAATTTGTAATTGGGCATTATACAGGTCATAACCTATGGGCCCTAATTGGGCTTAAATCAGCGATCTATATTTCAAAATTCTTGAATAGAACAGAAAAACTGGCTGAATATATCCATCTATATAAGCGCTTTAAACATAATTTTTTACAACTTCTATCAAAGAATGTATCTCCTAAATTTATTAGTCCTCCTGGACTAAATATTAAAGGAGGTATTGATTGGGGAAATATCCTATTAATTTATCCTATGAAATTATTCAATCCAGGATCAAAACTTATTGTAAATACATTTAACAATTATTACGAAAATAAAATGGCGGAAGGAATAGCTACATGGATGGCTTATTTGCATCATTATCTTACAGAGCGTGTCGCCCAATCTTTTTTAATAATGGGAGACCAACAAAAGGTGTTAAACTGTTTTTATTCAATGCTTTTGCATACCGGTAGCTGTAATGAAGGTTTTGAAATGGGAATTTTTCCGTGGGGAAATAGAGACTATGAAATGGATTATATTATTGCAAAATTCTATAATTTTCCGCCTCATGGATGGTTTGGAGTTACTTATAATACTCTTCTGAGAAACATGTTAATAAGGGAAGAAGATGATTGCTTACATCTATTATCAGCAATTTCTCCTGCGTGGACTAAAGAAAATGAAATGATTCAAGTAGAAAATGCACCAACATATTTTGGTATTGTAAATTTCAGATTGAAAATAAAGAATGATGGTGCTTTACTTGATTTTGAAGCAAATTTTAGGAATAAACCTAGAAAAATATATCTACATATTCCATTCTTTGCAGAGAATGTGGAAGTCTTCCTTGAAAATAAAAGATTATCTATAATAAATGAAAAAGTAGATTTAGAGCCTTTAAAAAAGTTTACATTAGAAATAAAATGGAAATTAAGGGATATTACAGGGTATAATTATGATTTTTATGTTAAAAAATATATTGATGAATATAAGAGAAAATATTTCAAAAAATACAGAAAATAAAATATATAATTAAACTTCTACCTTATAGATTTGTTAAATTATAGTGATTATATAAAAATACAATTACATTTATTTTACCCATAAATATTAAGAATAAATTTTTTAATTGAAGCTAAATCAACCATAAATAAACTATGTTAAAAAAAAATTAGAATTTTTAAATATTATTTAATTATATTACTTTTGTATAGGTTTAATGGCTATTTAAAATTTATTCATTTTTGGTATATTTATTGAATATTATTTAGATCAACTAAATAGAACAAAACTCGATCTTGATTACTAATATAAATTTATTAAAATGACTGAATAAGCATCAAAATATTTTAAATCGATAAACTTTTTTCTAAATTTTCTAAGTTTTGCCGATTACCGTAGAAAAAAAAGAATTAATATGATGAAGTTAATTATTCAAATTACGCAATATCCTGATTTTATTATAATAAAATTCAATAAAATATAATAGTTAAAATCATTATTTAGCGCCATTTCTTTTAAGAATTTTAGAACTTACAAATACATCGTTCATATCTTAAAATCACGAGTTTTATAATTTTTTTATCTGTTTTTATATCAGCAAAATTTCTAACTTTTGAATTTATAATGATTTAAAGCATAAATTTATATTACAATATCATAATTTGAATTTTTTCGTATTTTGAGTATTAACCCATAAAATATTTTTATTTATTATAATCATCTTCAAATATTATCTTCTATTAATTCTGAAAAAGATAAGTTCTATTTTTTCTGCCTGTTTTAATTTATAACCATTTAAAGATCTTTTTTTAAGATTTTAGGATATTATAGCCCTTTTTTTATGAAAAGAAGATATTAGAAAGTTTTTTTCTAGAATGAAGGATACAAATATTTCGACAAAATCTAAAACCTCACTCGTGATTTCAACTATTGTATCAATAATTATTCGACTTTAAACCAAAGCATTTATATAGCTTTTAAGACCTTAACATAATTGTAGCAAAAAAATTTTTGCTACGAATAGATATTATCTGTAATAAACAAATCAAAATGTTAAAAAAATTAAAAAATTTGAAATTGAATTGAGGTGTGAAATATGGCTAAATCTCCAAAAGTAATAACCAAAACTGCCTTACGAAGATTAATGAAAGAAGAAGGTGGAGCTTCAATCGTTGCAGCTGATGCAGTATTAGCTTTAATGGACTATTTACAAGACTTAGCAACTGATATCACTAAGAAAGCATTAGAATTAGCAAAACATGCAAAAAGAAAAACAATCTCTAAAGAAGACATTAAATTAGCAATTAAAGCATAAATTTTTTATTAAATCAAATTCTATTTTTTTCTATTTTACCCAATTTTATAAGTTCATTTTAATTATTCTTATAATATAATCTTTCTAAATTAAATTCTATTTCTTTTATTCTATTTTAACATTCTAATTTTTTCATAATTCATATTTGGAATTTTAAATAACAAAATACAACAAAATAAGTTTAAAATTATTAAAGCTACAAAAATACAAAAGGATATTATTAAGATTTTAAATATTTAGATTGATAAAAATTATTATAAATAAATTTCCACATTAAAAAATGGTCATAACTTTTTTAAACCAAATGAATTTGATCTTTTTAATCGATTAGGATAGAATTTAATGAAATAAAAATTAGAATGAGGGAAAAATATATAATTTTTAATAAAAATAATATTTGTTAATGATAAATAAAATATATTTTTAAAGAAATTTCAGTAGTTATGTATTATTTTCTTAAAATATCGAATATTTTTACAATGCATTATATAATAATAGAGATAATTACACAATTAAATATAAATAACATAAGATATAACATTGTAAATTAATAATTCAAATTTAAGTTCGAAATAAACTAGCTCTAAAAATTAAAAATTTGTAAAGAAATCGGATAAATAAAATTAATTAAGTGATTATATGATTTCAATAGAGGAGTTTACGAACGCTTATAAGAATGTACCCAATGAATTTATAAGATCAAAACTTAATGAAGGAAATAAAATTCTTGGGTATACATGTTCAATGATTCCAGAAGAAATTATCCATGCAGCAGGATTGCTACCAATCCGAATTTTTCCTTATGGACATTCAGATACAACATTAGCAGATGGATATATGACGAATTTAAATTGTTCATTCTCAAGAAATATTCTAGATAAAGTATTAAAGGGAGATTACGATTTTTTAGAAGGAGCTGTTTTCTATAATAGTTGCGATCATATGAGGCGTATGACAGATAATTGGAGATTCAGAAAGAGTTTACCATTTGTTCATTTTATGAGTATCCCTCATCTAGGTGATGAGGAAGCATTTAAATGGTTTAAAGGAGAGGTTCTTAAATTACAAAAACATATAGAGGACTATTTTAACGTAGAAATTTCAAATAAGAAACTTTCAGAATCCATAAAATTATATAATGAAACAAGAAGATTACTTCAGGAATTATATGATTTGAGGAAGGTTGAGGCTCCAAAAATCTGGGGACATGAAATCACTTCGATACTTGGGGCATGTATGGTATATCCAAAAGAAGAATTTAATCAGATTTTAAAAGAATATATTAATGAAATCAAAAATAGGCCTGGAATTGAGGACCTACCAAGATTAATGATCGTAGGGAGCATAATTGATGATCCACAATATATTAAATTAATTGAAGATCAAAATGCGATTGTCGTAACCGATTATAATTGTATAGGTACTAAATATTTTCTAAAAGAAGTAGACGAGAAAAAAGACCCAATTGAAGCTCTTACAGAACGATATCTCTATAAGCCACCATGTCCAAGAGGATTAGGTAGTATGCTTGGACATAAAAAGAGATTGGAATACGTTAAAAATCTAATAAAAGAGTATTATATCGATGGCGTAATATTAGAACGAATTAAAATGTGTGATTTATGGTCAGGAGATATATATATGATGGATGGCGATCTAAAGAGTTTGGGTGTACCTACTCTAATTTTAGAGAGAGAATATTTTTTAAGTGGGGAGGGGCAGATGAAAACACGAGTACAAGCATTTTTAGAGATGTTGTAAAATGAGTGGAGAAGAAATAACTTCAGAGGAAAAAAGTAGTCAGCAACCAAATGCTAAAATGTTTTTAATTTTAGAGGACTATTTAGAACGAGCTGAAAAAATATTCGATGCAATGCAAGAGGAAGCTACTAAAAATGAAATTTCGGTAATAAACCCACTTTTTCTTCAAATACTGGGAAATTATATCAGAGAAGCAAGAATAACAATGATGGAACACACAAAACCAACAGTTATGTATAATTTCTGTATACTTCCTGAAATAATTTATGCTATGGATTGTCAGCCTATATGTCAAGAAGCGGGGAGCGTAGCTCTTAGTATTACTGAAAGAGAACACATTAAATATATAGATGCAGCTGAAGAAGCAGGAATTACTCCCGAACAATGCAACGCACAAAAAGTATGGATTGGTGCAATTATAGAAAATGAGATCCCAAAACCGGATTGTCTTATTTTTGGTAGCCAACCATGCGATTCCACAAATATATTATATCAAGTTATAGAAAAATTCTATGATCTCCCTACTTATGTATTGGACGTTCCTTATTGGAGCTACGAAGAGGATAACCAATATTATGATGAAAGAGTATTACCGTATTTTACTAATCAAGTAAAAGGAGTATTTCCTTGGCTTGAAAAAGTCACGGGTAAAAAATTTGAATATGAGAATCTTATCAAGACTCTGGAATTGAGCAATAAAGCTCGAGAATATGCTCTGGAATTAAATGAATTAATGAAACATAAACCAAGCCCATGTCCGTCAATGATGACATTTACTGAATATTTGGTATTAACGACATCAGCCGGGACTCAACAATGTGTTGATTATTTAAAATGGATGCGAGATCTTGCAGCAGATATGGTAAAACAAGGTCGGGGATCTACTGAAGTGATGTACAATAAAGAGGAAAAAATTAGGCTTGTATGGGTCTATATTCCAATTTTCTGGGACTTTTTGTTATATGATTGGATGGAACGTAGATATGGTGCCGTTTGTGTTACAGATTTGATGGGCTATAATTATACACAACCTGTTGATCTTTCAAGCGAAGAGTCAGTATATGAAGGACTTGCAAGAAATATATTAGATATCCCAATGGGTAGACAATCTAGAGGTATGGCAGAATATTACTTAGATTATTTAATCATGACAGTAAAAGAATATAAAGCTGATGCTGCAATATTTGGAGGACATATAGCTTGTAAACATAGCTGGGCTATTGCTCAATTATTAAAAGAAGAACTTAAAAAGAACACAGGAGTACCGATGCTTACTTTTGAGGTTGATAGTTTAGACCCTAGAATAGTCAAAAAAAGTGTTGTGAAAAAGAAATTAAAAACATTTCTTGAAACTCTAATTTAAAATAAGATATTTTTTATTAATTTATAAATTATTTTTTACCTATTTTGAACTTATTTTAAAAATGTTAGGGCTTAAATTTTTAAATTGGTAAAAAAAATGGATAGATATATTAAATAAGACAATTTATGACAACTATAAACAATTATATTAGATTATATAGGTTTAAAATAATTATATAATAATAATTTAAGCAATTAAAGCAAATTTTTATATTAATTTAGATATGAAAGTAAAGATTAGGAAATTATTAAATTATTTTGTAAAAATGTATATGATGAGTTAAGATTTTTATAAGAGTAGAGATATGTAATTTGAGATTATTGAATTAAATATAAAAATAATGAGTGATAAATTGATTGTAGCTGGATGTGATGTTGGGTCATTAACAGGGAAAATGGTGATTCTTGAAGTTGATGATAGTGATAATACTAAAATTGAAATAATAGCGAGTTCTATAGTACCTACACGAATAAGACCAGCGCTTACAGCTCAAGATGCATTAAATGCAGCTTTAAAAAATTGTAAAAGTGATAAAGTAAAGTCTATTGAGGATATTAATTATATTATTGGAACAGGATACGGGAGAGTTAAAATTCCATTTGCAAACAAGAACATTTCAGAAATATCATGCCACGGAAAGGGCGCGTTCTGGGCGGATCCTGAGGTAAGGACGATTGTAGATATTGGAGGACAGGATTGTAAAGTGATCAGGATAGATGATGAAGGTAAGTTGGAAGATTTTACAATGAATGACAAATGCGCAGCGGGTACTGGAAGATTCTTGGAGGTAATGTCCAAGGCTTTAGAATTAGAGCTTGATGAGCTGGGCCCAGTGGCATTGAAATCAAAAAATCCAGCTAAAATAACGGCTCAATGTTCAGTATTTGCAGAATCAGAGGTAATCTCCTTAATCGGGAGCGGAGCCAATGTTGAAGATATAGCCGCAGGGATTGTTAACGCAATCGCTAGTCGAATAAATAGTTTAATTAACAGAGTAGGATTAAAAAGAGAGGTAACAATGACAGGTGGAGTCGCTAAAAATATTGGAGTAATAGTAGCATTAGAAAACAAATTAAATTTAAAAATAAGAAAACTTTCAATTGATCCGCAGCTGATGGGTGCAATTGGTGCAGCATTATTTGCAATAGATCAATATAAAAAAGAAAAAGACACAATTAAAGCTGCAACTGGTAAGAAAGAAGTTGGCCCGGAGCCCATTAAAATGACTAAAAAGAGAAAACTTAAGAAATGGGATTTTTAATTGTAATTCTAAAAAAGTAAAATATAATTCACACAGATTAAGATATTATTTGAATTTAGTTGGTTAAATCATCATATTTTTAGAAATGAATGATTTAATTCTATTCACACCGAAATTTGTTATTATTTAGAGATAGTTATCATTTAGAGATTGTCATCATTTAGAGATTGTCATTATTTAGAGATCGTTATTTATTGAAGGTTTATAAAAATGAGTGATGATTTTTTAGATTATCAAAATTATATGTACAATTTTATTAAAAAGATCTGCGATCAGATCGGGCCCAGAATTGGGTGGTCTGGAAACGAGAAAAGAGCAGCAGAAATGATTAAAGAAGAGTTAAATAAATATTGTGATGAAACAACAATAGAAGAGTTTGAGTATTCACGATCATTTTACAAAATGTTTAGTATACCATTGATATTAAATTTGATGGGAGTTTTCTTTTATTTAATAATATTAATGGATTTTAACAACCTAATAAATATATATGCCTCAATCATTTCATGCATTTGTTTTTCTTTGTCTCTTTTTTTCTTATTCGGTCAATTCATTTTTAATAAAGATGTGATGAAAATCTTTGCTCGATCAGGAAAATCACAGAATGTAATTGGAAAAATGAAAGTTAAAGAACCTAAATGGGTCATAATATTTTCGGGACACCATGATTCAACCTGGCACTTTACGTTAATGGATAAATTGAAGGAGAAATTTTTGATATTTATGGTAATAGTAATATTTTTTCTATTTGCATCCTTAATAATGTCAATTATAAACATGATATATTTTCTGTTGATGCCTGGATATAATGCAATTTTAGATCTCATAACAAGAATCATTTATGTTGGTACAATACCTTTTTTAGGGGCTTTTTCCCTATTTATGATTGATAAAAGAAGACCAATATTGGGTGCTAATGATAATTTGAGTGGTGTGGCTGTGGTCCTTGGAATTGCAAAATATTTAGCTGAACACGGTCGCCCTAAAAATATTGAAACATGGTTTATCAGTTTCGGCTCAGAAGAGGGGGGTCTTCATGGCAGTAAAGCATTTGTTAAAAAACATGAAAAAGAATTAAGTAAGGACAACACTATTTTGATAAACTTAGATACTATAGGCTATGGAACTCCTAGAATAATTAGAAAAGAGATATTGAAGTCGCATGATCAGAGAGTGGTTGAGTTAATTGATGTTGCAGCTAATAATCTTCAGATTCAGCACAGAATAATGGGCTCTGGTGGAGGAAGAACCGACGCAATGTCATTTACAGAGAAAGGATATAAAGCGTCAAGTATAATAACATTAGAAGAGGGTAAAAAAATGCCGCCACATTATCATACTGTAAAAGATACCCCTGAAATTATCGATCCTAAATCATTAAAGAATATTTTAAAGATAAGTCTTGAATTAATTCGCTTGATTGATGAGGAAGAATTTAAGATTTAAGAAATAGAATAGATTAAACTTTAAAAAACAATTATTTTGTCAATTTTAATTTCGATTATTTGATTATCTTTAATTTAATTAAATAATATCTTTATTTTTTCTTGGTTATTCATATACATCCTTTTTAATTCAATCAAATCAATAAATTACAAAATTTATGTCTTAAAGTATTTAATTTAAGAATCGAATATTTATATGAAATGGAATACGAATTTGCAGATTTAGTAATAAAATTAATTTTGGAATTACAAAAGATATCACCTTTAAATATAAATGAAATTGACCGATTTATGACCTATTTTTATAAAACAAATAAGAGCATTAAACGATATAAGGAAGAAATTTCGGAAAATATTGAATATTTTATTAAAGATAGAGGCAATAAAGACAAGATTACAAAAATATTTTTGAAATATTGTGATGATCTAGAAAAATTGTATTTATTAAATTACATTTTAATTAGCTTAAATTTATTTGAATATTTAAACGAGGAAAAAAGCCAATTGATAGATGAAATTATTGAATCAAGAACGATATTTCAGAGATACATTAATTCTCAGAAGGAACTAATAAAATATTATTTAGCAATTTTAATCCGTAAAATTCCTGATTTTTATATTTGAATCAATTAGATTTTCATATTTTGGTAAGGGGTATATTTAATATGAATAAATTAATAAAATGATAAAGTAATATGAATAAATTCATACTTAATAAATTTGAAAATATATTAACTGAATTTGAAAATGCTTACGTTCTGGTTTGATTCAATGAATTTTTTTGTATATTTTGTAAATTTCACTAATTCTAAATGATTATAGAATCCTTTTAAAACAAATTTACAAAAAATATTTATTATAGGGAAATATCTTTTTGGAATTCGTTTTATATTTCCCAAGAGAACATACTATAAATAAAATCAAAATTCTTTAAAAAAGATAAAAGAATTAATCACATAATCTAAAAATATTGCTTTTTGATGGATCTTCTTTTTAAAATGCTGGTTTTATAATATTTATACTGATAAAATAGTTTTTTTAGAACAAAAAATTTTTTATTTATTCCAAAATTAAACTAAAATTACAAATATTTTTGAGATGTATCTATGAAAAAGTTATTTTATAAATTAATAATTTTACTAAAGTTCGACACATTAAGTTGATTTGAAACCTACATTTAAATCCACCCGA
>CAZYEE010000075.1:0-12677 GCA_964646355.1 uncultured archaeon
TATTCTCCTCGTTTGCAAATTTATTGTGAACATCCTTATAGATTTCGTCAATATCAATTTCTTCAGTTTCAAGCATTTTTATTATCTTCTTTCAATATGATTTCATTTTATTTTTAATCTATATATTTTTTCAAAATTAACATTTAATTAATAAAAAAATAATATTTTGGATAATTTAAACCTTGTTAATAATTTTTCATATTAATTAATACTATTATCATTAATAATATTAAATAGAAAACAAAGTCTTATTTTTGAAAATTGATTATAAGTCCATCATATGCTAGAAATATTTGTCTGTTTAATGGTTTAGGAGTGTTTTTCTGGATATATTTAATTAATTCTTTAACTGGTAGATTTAAATGTGATATATGTGTTATTATGGACTTTTTAGGTGATAATTGATTTATCAAGTCTAAAGCTTCGTTAATATTATTGTGGCTTTTATGCATCAAATCTGGCCCATAATTTGCATCTACTAATACCAAGTCAAGATCATTTAATTCTGTCAAAAAATCCATAGTTTTTTTAGGTAAACCTTTTGTATCTAATAAATATGCAATTAAATAATTTTTATAATTAATCAAAAAACCATGTGTATTAATATTATGGTTTAAAGGGATCGGTATAATTTCTAAATTATCATTTAATTTTATTGACTCGAATTTTTTATACTCCTTAAATATTAGATTTTTTGGTTTATCTAATAGAAATTGAAATGCATTTGAAATTTCTGAATTCGAATAATAAACAGGAATTTGAGCTTGTTTTGTCCAACATAATGAATATAAACCTTTAATATGATCGGGATGTGTATGCGATATAAAAATATAATTTATTTTCAACAAATTTAAGTTAAATTTATTTAATAAATGACTTCCATAATCAATTAAAATATTAAAATTTTCAAATTTGAATAAATAAGTACTGCAATCTCGCCTATATTTTGGATTTTTTATAGCTTCTTTACATGTTTCGCATGAACATCCATGACACGGCGTAGTGTGTGCGGATCCACTTCCTAAAATATGCAGCTGTCCAAACATAGTCAACAACCTCCAATTATCTATTGAATGTATATTATATGAATAATTGATAAATTTCATGATTTTTAAATAAATTTAAGATAAAAATAAAAAATAACAAATTTAAATTATGAAAATTACAATTTAAGATAGAAATCTAGCTGCGGTAATTGCATATGTTTTGGTAGCGTTTACTAAATCTCTTATCTCGATATTTTCATTTATTCCATGTGCTCTTGTAGCATTACCAGGACCAAAAACCACAACTTGTTTACAGAAGCCCGAATTTCTAAAGAACCTCGCATCCGTAGTCGCAGGCATTAGAAATTTAAAAGGTGTTTTTCCATAAATTTCTCTGTATGATTCGTAAAGAATAGATATTAATTCATAATCCATTTTATCAATAATAGAAGGTTCGCTCATGGAATTTATTTTAATCTCCACAAACACCTCATTTTTTATACTTTTTGTTGAATCTTTAATTTTATAGCCTAAATCACTAATTAAATTTTTTAATGCATTTACTAAATATTCTGGTTTTTGTCCTGGTATTAACCTAAAATCAAAAATAGAATTACATTCACTTGGTACTACATTTTCCTTTATTCCTGCATTTATTTTAGTAATTGCGTATGTATAATTACATAATGAATTAATGAGCGATTCTAAGATCGGCTGCTCTTTATAAATACGCTCAAAAACTTCTTTAGAACTGAATCCCTCTTGGAGCATTAATTTTAATTCCTCTTTTGAAAATGGGGGTCTAATTTGAGGAAGATAATCATCTAATTTTGACATATTTGATAATATCTTATTGAGGATCTCTATTGGATTAACTCCTAAACTGGGCATTCCTGCATGACATGCAATACCATGAGTTTTTATGTTGATTTCCATACGTCCCTTCTCACCTATTAGAATCCCTTTAGGTAAAGGATCTAATCCACTTGGCTCTCCTACAATAACGGCATCAGCACGCATTTTATCAGCTAAATTTTTGATACACCACTCAGTCCCAATAGAACCTAAAGTTTCCTCATCACATACACAGTTTAAAATTAAATTCCCATTAAGAGGATACTCTAATCTTTTTAATACTGTAAATGCAATGATCATTGCCGCCAATCCACCTTTCATATCCGCAGCTCCACGTCCAATAATTCTCTTTCGTTTAATGGTAGCTGATAAAGGTGGTACCTTCCATAACTCTTCATGTTCTATTGGGACAACATCCATATGACCATTTAATAATAATTTTTTATCTCCACTGCCTTTAAGAACCGTCAATAGATTAGCTCGATTGTTTCCCATGTCATAGATTTCACAATCAATTTTATTTTCTTTTAAAAAATCTCTAATTACTCTTGCCACATTAGCTTCATTTCCTGGCGGGTTTATACTATCTGTTTGTATCAATTTTTGACATAAACTAATAACTTCTTCAGGTTCGATAGCCTCTAATATTTTTTCTTCATTCAATTTAAAGACCATATTAAATGGATGAATTTATTTAGCTAAATCAAATACAAATTATAAATTAATTAAAACAATACTTAAAATACATTAATAGGCTTTTAAATCTATATTTTTATAATCAATAGGCTTTTTTTTTTTAACAATTTTTATATTCAATAATTAAGAGATAAAGATTATGGAATTAGTTTCAAAATAGAATAGAATAGAAAATATATTGAAAGCCTAGCTAAAAGAAAATATTTGTAGTTATACCAAATTCACAAGCTATAATTCAAATAATATGTAAATACAAAGCCAATAGTTTCTTATTTTTTCATTTTATAAAATGATAAATTAATTGAGTTCTATAAACAAAATCAATTTATATAAAATAATCTCTTCAAATTATGATACTTTCAAATTAAAAGAAACATATTAAAAAAGGTAGACCGAACAATGGCTCGAATATTAATTACAAATGTTAATCCAAAATTAAATCAGAAAATATGGGAGGCATATAATAAAGTAGATTTTGTTGGTGCATTTAATCCAAAATTTAGGGATTCAAAG
Source organism: uncultured archaeon (assembly GCA_964646355.1). Classification (GTDB taxonomy): domain Archaea; phylum Asgardarchaeota; class Lokiarchaeia; order Helarchaeales; family HEL-GB-B; genus HEL-GB-B. Next base: position 3,051 of record CAZYEE010000075.1, read on the forward strand.
GCAGAAAAAATCTTAATAAAAGAATATAGAAAGGCATTAGAACCTTTTATCAAGCAACCTTATCATAAAGTAATAGTCAAACATAATGATTTGAATATAATGAATAAATATCATCCTTCAATCCTCTCTCTAGAGCTTAGACCATTCTTGAAAGCAGTTGATTCGTTTGGTATTCCAAACCAACATCTCTTTATTAAAGCGGGGTCAATAGTACCCCTTAGTCATAATAAGAAATTATTGAATTTAGAGGAAATTATAGCCGATATGGACTGGAAACTTTTAGATGGAAATAATTTAAGATTAAAATTATATAAAACAAAAGTAAAAGAAGTCCCGATTTTATATATTCCCAAAATTTTTGATAAACATACTCTTTTTCTGGTCTTTAATGATGCGAAGACCAACTCATTCTCAGGTGCTACAATTTCAATGAAAGTCAGTGCGGTTGGCACTACTGGATTTAGGTTGAAATATCACAGCACTTTTAAGGTAAATGATGAAAAAGCAAATAATGTATTCGGTAAATGGTTAGTCTTATACTGTGAAGCATTATCTAAAATATGTAAGCAAGTAGTATCGGTAGTTAATTTCAGATATAAAAAACAAGGAACCACTTGCACTTATTTTAGATCCAAACCTATTGAGAAACCGTTTATTTTATCAGGAGATAACATCACTCCTATAGATTACGCTGGAGAACTAATAATGTTTGGAAAAGTATACTCTAAAGCCCTTCAAGCTTATAAAACATTATTCAAAAGATACCCAAAAATTACAAACTTTAATGGAGAACCCGCAGAAAAACAAATGCTTGAAATTCATGAATGGTTGAAATATCCAGAGCCGAATTTTAATTTTCCTGAGATTCAATCATATTTTCCAGGTTTAACAATTGATCAAGATATTGAATGTAGAGATGGATGTTCTGGAATGTGTCTATTCTCATTTATGACACATAGTAGGATTGGAGATCTCCCTGTTCCAAGACCATGTAAATATAAAATACGCGTAGTCACTGGTAAAACGATAAAACCAAAAGAAAAACGCCCCGGAGAAATTCTTGTAGCATATGGTTCATGTGCATGTAAGATGTGTAAAGATGCCGATATCAAATTTGAAGGCTGTCCAGTCTCTCCTGCACTTGCAATTATAATTCCATTTATTATACCAGGCTTCCCTCATTTGAAAGATTTTAGAGCTTCTCACATTCAATATGCAACACAAATGAATCCTAACATATACTATATATATCCAGTTCTTCGACAATTATTTATGAATGTATTTAAAAACATTTCAATAGTCCCTACAGCAATTAAGAATTTAACTAAGGTTAAAATGGTATAACAGATCACTGTTATTTTCATTTTTATTAATAATATTGAGATTCTTATCTATTTTGCTCACCCTATCTACCATATATACTCTATCTATTCTGTCAATTATTTTATTTTGTTAATTATTTCTAATATCTATTTAACAATTTATTCCATTTTACAAATCTTTTATCTTTCCCTTAACTTTACAAAATTTCATTAATTCTTAATTTAAATATCAATAGAATTTTTGATATCAGAAAAAATCTTTTATTTAAGAGTTTTAACCCCTCTAATATTTGATAAAATAAGAGATAACATCAAATCATCTTTACTATGAATTTTTTTTTACGATTAAATGTTATTCAATAATCGATTTTAAATTTATTAAATACTAAATATTGAATATGCAAAATACAATCCAAACTCCTAACAAGAAAATCAAACAGGAATTATTGGATAAAAAGGATAAGATTGCAAAATGGATTTCATCTTTAACGACTTCCCCATTTCAGATTATTACATTTTTGATTTTCACTGAGTTAAATGCCCCGTTAATTACATATCCAATTGCAAATACAATTACAAATTTAATTTCTTGTATATTCTTCTTAGTAATTCCTTCTATTCCCCTAATAATCTTGAATAAAAGATCTAGAATAATTAATGGAGAGATTTCACGGGAGGATAGATATTTAATATTTTTAGTATTAATCCCTAATTATATTTGCTTAATTTTTGTATATAATATTATTTCAATGTTATTTGATGTTAATTATAGCTCATTAATTTCTTATACCTCATCATATATTTGTGTTTTATTAGTAGATTTTATTTTGACGTGTATTTTTAAATTTAAAACATCGATGCATGTTTCTGGTGCAGCTTGCGCCATTACATCATTAAGTTTCATTTTAGGACCATTATTTTTATTATTGTATTTATTCATAATGGTAATAGCATGGGCTAGATGGAGAATAAAAGGTCATAATATTCCACAGCTCATATCTGGATGGATTAATGGAATTTTCATAAGTTTATTAATTCTAATCTTCTTTACTGCAATATAATAAAAGAGGTTTTTAAATTGAAAAAAATTGTTATTAAAAATCTGGAATTTATAGAAATCCCATCTAAAAACTATGAAATGGCAGTGCTTCCAGTTCCAAATGAATATTCCCTAGGAAATAAAATTTATACTATTACTGGTGATACTGAAATTTCGTATATTGGTTTGAGTGATGAATTAAAAGAGATTTTGAAAGAGCAATTAAAAGAACGATTCTCAGAATATAATATTAAACCAATTAAGGAAGAAAATTTTGACGAAGTCAATGAGATAGAGTTAAAAAGTAAATATGGAGTAGAATTAAAGCCATTCCAAAAGCAACAAGGATATGTTCTTAAAATACATGATAAGGAATGCCAAATCTATGCAGAAACTGAGCAAGGCTTATATTATGGGTTTCAAACATTTTTGCAATTAACAGAATTATATGATGACCATGTTATATTACCTGAAATTGATATTGTAGACTATCCACTCCTTGAAATTCGTGGAATATCCGATGATATCACGCGAGGACAAGCACCCAACCTTGATAATGCTAAAAGATTAATTCGGTTATTAAGCCATTATAAAATGAATTTTTATTTTATAGGATATGAATCCGAGTTTCTTGAAAATGAAAAACACCCAAAAATACATGAAAATAGGGTCTATTTAACAAAAGAGGAAATTAATGAACTTCAAAATTACGCCAAAAAGTATTTCATCGAATTTGTCCCATTTTTCCAAGTACTTGGACATCTAGATAATATATTATCAATTCCCGAATATATTGAATTAGCAGAATTTCCAGGAGCCCAATGTCTGAATATTGTAGATGAACAGAAAATCAGAACTTTTATTTCTGACATAATTGAAAATATCGCCACGACTTTTAAAACTGATTATATTCATATTGGAGGCGATGAATCTTGGGATTTTGGCAGATTTAAATCAAAAGAGTTAGTTAAAGAAAAAGGAGTCGCTAAAGCATATTTTGACCATTATTTTTGGGTTTATAATAAGTGTAAGGAATTTGGAAAAACAAAAATTTTCATTTATCATGACATTGTTTCAAATTATGAATATTTTTTAGAAAATATACCAAAAGATGTTATAATGTTCTACTGGAATTATTTCTCATTTAAGTATAGCAAGGCAAAAAAACTCAAAAATTCAGGATTTAAAGTTATAGTGAGCCCTACTATTTTTAACTGGTGTAGACATTACCCAGATTTCAAACTTGCAACAAAAAATATACTTTCAATTTATGATGTTGCAAAAGAAAATGAATTACTCGGTGGAATAACCTCCCAATGGGGTGATTATGGACATGAGGATTTGAGAATTAATCATCATTATGGTTTCGTATTATCTGCATGTGCCTTATGGTCTGATATTGATGAAAAATATTTTAAATATGCATATGCTCATCAATATTATGGTTGCGATAAAGGTTCATTAGATATAATAAAAATTATTGACGGTCTTGTTTCTATCAATTCGTTTTTCTCAAAAATTAGACCTGCATTCTACATAAAGTTCTGGGAGCACCCCTTCTTAAATAGAAACCCAAAATTTGGATTAAAAAAATATAAAAAAATCGAAGCCAAAGTAGACGAAATTATTGAATTAATTAATAATATTAAAAAGAAAATTAGAAGAAATAATGATACCATTGAATATCTTGAGTTTTCTGCAAAATTAGCTAAATATCTAGCAACTAAATTTCAATCTACATATAATATTTCAAAAACATTATTAACTCCAGATATATTAGAAGTTGATGCAATAAAAATAGGACTTTTAAAAGAAGTAAAGAAATTAAAGAATATGCTAAATGACTTGAAAAATCAATATGAAAAATTATGGCTAAAATGTGCTAAACGAAATGGTCTAGATCGATTACTAGAAAAATATAATATTATGGATTTCTATTATCAGAAAAAAATTGATGAAATTGAAGCTAATATCAATTGGGAGAACCCAAATCATCCTGCAAAATGGATTACCTATCCAAAATCAAAACCATTTCAAGCACCTAGATATTACAGGAAAGATTTTCAAATTGAAAATGTAGATGAAATCGATAAATGTTATATTCAAGGTATAGCCAATCATTTCATGAAATTATATTTTAATGGAGAATATTTAGGCTATGTCATATCACGAAATTCATTATCATTTGGTATGATGGATGAGCAAATAAAGTTATTCGATATATCTTCCAAAATTAGAAATGGTAAAAATGTCATAGCGATTGAAAGTTATAATTTTATCTCAAATGATGAAGCAATAAATATTTATTGTGAGATGCTATCAAAAAATTCTGAAAAATCTCAGAAAATTATCTCAGATACAAGCTGGAAATGCAATTTATCCATTAACAATGATTGGACTTCAATTGATTATGATGATAGTAATTGGTTATCAGCTAAAATTGTTGGAAGCTCTCCAAAATTTAACGGCCGGATAATAAAGCCTTATCTCAATAAAAATATAAAATCTACTAATACTTACAATTTTGGCTTAAAATTAATGTTGGAATCGTTTTTACCACCAATTCTTAAGCCATTAATTGGTATCGCATTAAGTCTAATGAAATTAGAGTAATAAATTACTCCTTAACTTTTTTATTTTAAGTAATTAGAATTTTGCGCCTCCTAATTCTTTTTAATAGCTGAAAGCTTTAAAATCGCATGTTCATACTTTCAAAATTTATTTTGCGAATTTGTTCATTTATAAATAAAAATTATAAATAAAAAATGTCAAAATAAAAAAGTATATTCTATTTTAAAAGATTCTGAAATTAATTAAAATAATATCAATTGAAAATCATTCAGTTTATATTAAATTTCTTTCATATTTTTAACCTACACATTAAGATTTGATTCGCGTTTTTCCAAAAAGCGTGGTTTATAAATTTTCATCATAAATAACATATAAGAAAAAATGAATTAAAAGTGAGTGAATAATGGACGATAACAGTATACTTGGAATGTTAAGAATCACTGAAAATGGGCTTTGTGATATCTCTAAAGAATTGGATATTAATAAGAAAAAATTTGACCCTCAAATCATCGCCGGATTCTTTTATGCATTAGACAAATTCATTAAGGATTATTTAGGAGAAGATATATATGAAATACGAACCCAGAATTTTAAAATCCTCTTTAAAAAACTAGACAACGAAATATTGGTATACATTGTAGACATAAAATTTGATACAAAACAAGGTTTAGGCGTACTATCTCAGAATAATGTTCAATATTTATTTGCAAAAATAGCTGATTCTGTCTGAATAACTCAAATCTATCTAAATCTTTATATCATATCCTAAAATAAATTAAAATAAATAAATTATTTTAATTTCAATAAATAATCTATTAACTTTTCCAAATATGGATAAAATATTCTATTGGAATCAGGTTCAATGGTAGCTACTGCTGGAACATCGAATTTATCCAATACTAAACTCTTCTCAATTACTTGTGGAACTGTTAATAACATTTTGTTATGAATTGTTGAAATCAAATAGCACTTTTTGAAATATTTTTCTACATTTATCAGATAAATTCTGCCAGGAGTAGACAAAATAATAGAATCTACATATTTTTCGATATTCATAAATGGATATGCTGCATCATTATAACATTCTATTATGATATTATCAACTTTTTCATTGACGAAAGAGAAACAACTTTCAATACTAATATTGTAGTGTTTACTATATTGCAATTCAAGATCTTTTAAAGAATTTATATTTATTACTTTTCTATTTCTTAATAATAATTTAATTTTCTTAATAATATCAGGTTGTCCTCTATGATTTTGATTTATATAATAAATAGAATCAGGAATCCCTTCAGAATTAAGTAATTTTGTAAATCTAACGAATAAAAATTCATCAAAATAAGTTTCATCAACAAGCTTTTTAGAGGGCCCAAGAACCCGATGAACAGGGTTTAAAATTATCGGATTATATTTTCCTAAGAGGTTTAAGTCTTTCAAAATGAGATAGACATCCTTTGAATAAAAATCTCCGAACTTAAAGTATTCATCCAAATATTTAAAATTAAACCAATAATTAAATCCTGAATGAGGCTTAAATGGTGTTAATTGTATTCCATTATCCAATAGGAGCCTTGCAATAATTCTACATACTGTGGTTTTTCCTGAATCAAATTCGTTCTTCCCAATCACCATTATATTCATATCAAGATACAAAAATTAATGAAAATATTTAAATTAATCTAATTTAAGTAGGCTTTATTTTATTAAATTGAAATTAAAGAAATGGGAAAGAATTTAAATGAAATTTAAATATTTGAATGTTAATACATGCTTTAAAATTTATTTGTAATTATTTTTAATATGTAATTTATTTCAAAATTGAAGTAAAATTAATTCTTATTTCTTAATCTTAAAGAAAACCAGAGTCTAAATAGAAGAGGTTTAAAAAAACTTTATTATTATACAGAAAACATTTTATATTACGTATCCTAAGTATTCTAAAAGTCTATCAAATTTTAAAAAGTCCAAGGTTTGATAATTTGAAGATTTTGAAAATTTTAAGAAAGTATCTATTAATAATAAGTTTAATTTTAATGGGTATAAGTTTTCTATTTATGAGATATGACCCCTTTATTGCGAATTATTTAGTGGATATTAAAAAACAAAGTATTAGTTTTGAAAGTCGGGATGGTTTAACTATTAAGGCTGTCTTATATTATCCAATTAATTATAATTCAAGTGAACTATATCCAGCAATAGTTTCTGTACACGGCATTAACTCTAGACAGGAGGCCTTAATCAGATTAAACCTGGAATTCTGCCGGCGGGGCTTTTTTGTGCTCGGATTGAATTTAAGAGGTCATGGTGGATCTGAAGGCACTTGCACATTATCAAAAGATGAGCCTTATGATATAATGGGCGCAATAGATTATTTATACACAATTTCACAAGTTAATAAAAGTGCAATTGGTGTTATTGGGCACTCCCTTGGAGCAATGTCATGTATAAGAGCCGCTTTTAATGATTCAAGAATAAAATCCACTATTGCAATTGCTCCACCAGCTTCTATAGATATTTTATTATCTTATTATATAGAAAATCTTGATTATGGTATAGTGCAGAAATTATTAGGTTTAGATTTTAATCTGACAGATCCAAATGATATGTTTTTTAGATCTCCAATGAATTGGGTTAACGAAACACGACCCAATAATTTACTAATTCAAGTAGGAAATGCTGATATCATAGCTAAAGATGATATTTTAATTCTAAGAAATGCTACTAATAATAATACTGCTGAAGTAGGAAAATTATATGGAAATTTTACTCTTGGAACTGCAAGACAATATAAAATTTATTATCGAAATCCTGGAATTGAGCATGAGGAGGAAGCACGCATCCCTGAGATAATCATTGATGCGATTTTATGGACCGAAAAAAGTCTAATGGGCCATGAACAAGGCACTTTAAATAGTTCAGATTTGTTAAAATGGCCTGATTATAACTTTGGGCAGAATTTATTTAAAATAGGACTTGTTTTATCTTTATTACCTATTATTTCATATGTTGGGACTTGGATAATAAAGAAACAGCCCATAGATAAAAAAAATCAAGTTAAAGAAGTCAAATTATCAAGTAAAAAAATTGATCTTATTCGATTAACATTATATTTTACAGCTTATATATTAAGTTCCATCTTCGTTTTTCAAATAGTCAATTTTTTCAATGTGCAACCTTGGACTCCTTATAATGTTTCGGGAGCTTTTTTAATATTATTTACAATTCGTGCATGTTTATTATTATTAGCCTTAATACCAATAATTCTAATTGAAATGAAGGTTTTTAAAATAAAAATAATTAATTCTAAGAAATTTACTCAAAATCTAGGTAGATCTGTAATTTTTTCAATTTTATTAAGCACTTATGTTATTATAATGTATTATTACATCGAGTATCTCCCTACAATGTCTATTCCTTTAATCTATTTTCCTATATCATTCATAATAATGATATTGAATTTTACAGGTATATTCTATATCGATGAATTATATAATCGATTATTGATATCATCCATAATAAAAGCTGATAATTTTGAGAATAAAAGAAAAAAATACATAAAAATTATCGAATTGTCATTAATAATTGGAGTTATTGGTGGGATTTCCTATGGACTTATTTTTAGCCCATTAGGAATATCAGTCTTAAAATTAGGAGAACTAAAAATTAGTTTTATGATAATTGCAGTAATTATTGGATTTTCAGTCTCTGCAGGTTTTGGTTTTTTCAATGGAATTTTATATCTAAAAACTAAAAATATCATAACCGGCGCGATCTTTCAATCAATTATGATTACATGGTTTACTGCAACATTTTTGGTTGTGCTATGATTGAACTATCGAATATACTTGACTAACAATTGAAATTATAGTGGTAAAACTAAAAATATTAAAATTTACTTCTTTTTAAAAAGAATTCTAAGATTTATATATAATTATATAATAATTTCATTTATTTTTTCATTGAAAATTGACTTAGATTGTCTTATACAAATTAAAAGATTAGGAATTTTATTTTTATATTTACAATTTATCAATAACTTACCAAAAAATAACGAAATTATTAATAAATTAATACTTTAAAAAGAGAATATAAAATTAAACAAAAGATTTAATGATAAAAATGGATTTAGTAATAAAAGTTGATGATAAAATACTAGATCGAATTATATCTGTAAATATAAGAGAATTATTTAAATTAAATTACTTAAATCTACCACCCCAAATAATATATCAGATGGGAATTGAGATTTCAATCCTATTATGCTTTCTAAAAATTATTAATGACCTAAAAGAAAAAGGGATTCTTAATGAAAAACTTTTTTTCAAGACTTATTTTATTTGTGAAACTTTATTAGAACGCAAATTAAAAGCAGTTTATTTAAAAGGCTTGATAGATTTATCTGAAGCAAAATTTCTTACATTCGCTAAAATAATATATGAAAAAGAATTGAAAAATATGAAAAAGAGCTTTAATATTTACATATAATGATATCCATCAATGTCATTTTAACATTTTTCAGATAAACAAGTTTTAAATTATTAAATTATATGTAGAGGGTATTAAGATTACTAATATCTTAATCTGAACCTTTCTTAATTACATTATTTTTTTTAAATTCTCTAAATTTTATTGATTTTATTAATTTCATTAATTCCATTATTTCTCTTAATCCTAATACCTCTAATAATTCTA
>CAZYEE010000075.1:12777-14415 GCA_964646355.1 uncultured archaeon
TTAATTCTATTAACTCTATTAACTCTGTTAATTCTATTAACTCTATTAACTCTATTAATACATTCAATGGAAGAAAAGATTTGAATACTAAGAAATTAAAGAATTTCAATGATATAGCAGAAATTATAGAAGACTTTTACCTATAACAGATGAAGCTAAATCTCCATTTAATAGTTTTACTATAGTTGGAACTATATCTGAACTTTTACTGAATTCAAGTTTTTTATTTGGAATATTACTTCCTGAAATTAGCAGTGGCGTGGTCATTCCTTGATAAGTGCAAATATCATGTCCATATATGTGTTCATTTTGCGTCTTTCCGTGTTCGTAGTTAAAAATGGTTTCTCCAATTGTAGAACATAAAATATCGCATGAATTTTTATTTTTGAATAAACGAGTTATCTGGTCAACAATAATTGGAAAATTTAAGTGATGGGTATAAGCAAGCCACTCATCTATTGTATGGTATTTATTGTCTATTAATTTTGCAGCGAGATTATCATTCGAATAGCCATAAAAATCTTTATCTTGAAATTCAATTTTTGTTTTATCACCTTTATATTCTATTATTGCCTCAAAAATACGATCATTCTCTTTATAAAGAACATTTATTTTACCTTTTTCATTAGTATTATTATCATCTCTATAATATAATAGTTTCATTCCTTCAATTTTTAATAAAACATCAAATAAATTAATTTTAGAGGGCCCATAATTTGTCATTTCTTCAATAGTAGGTCTACTAAATTTATCTTTTCCTAAGAAGTAAAACTGACCAACTGAGCCCATAGCACAATCAAAATTTCCCACCTTTTTATTAAATTTTAAGGGAATCAATTTATGCTTAGTAAAAAAGTCTTCTAAATAAATATGCTTTTTAGCCTTATAATTTCCATGATCCGAAGCAATTATAAAGGTTGTATCATCAAAATATCCCATCTTTTTTAGTCCTTTATATTTAGTATTACCTTCAATTAAAACTCCAAACCACTTATCAATATCTTTTAAATTATTTAAGTATTGAGGAGAGTCATAGCCATAATCGTGGAGCATACTATCCGATGAAAAAATCCAAGCTGAAATAAATCGAGGAGGGTCTGAATTTTCAAAATATTTTCTCGGTTTTTCAAATAATTTTAGTATTTTTATAATAGTAAATTCATTTACTCGCATAACATCAGTCTTCATGAGATAAAAATGCCAAAAATATAATTTAATAGTCTGAAATTTGGTGGGAAAATAATAATCAGCTCCTCTAAATAATAGCGAAAAAATGTCCGCTGTATTTCCATCAACTTGCTCATAAATTGTTTTTGCATCTCCACCTAAAATTTTCGGAATATCCCATTGATGGAGAGATGCAAAATTATGGATCTTGTTTTTCTCGCGTTCATAGCAATGCATTCCAGGAATAGCATAATGGTCAGGATAAGTTCCAGTAAGTAGTGTAAGTCTGGCTGGTATTGTAATCGCTGGAAATATACTCGTCATGTTTGATTGAATTCCATCGTAAAAATATTTCTTAATATTTGGAAGTTCATTTTTCTCTATTAAATCAAAAAATTGGTCCGCCCTTACATCATCCAATACAATAAGAATAACTCTTTCGGCTCTTGTCATTTTAAACCATCAATAAAT
>CAZYEE010000076.1:0-14226 GCA_964646355.1 uncultured archaeon
TTTATTTTGCATTAACCAGAGCTAACTATGCCGATAGAGAAAGACTGGAATTAACTAAAAAATTGATTCAAGATGTAGGAGTTCTTTCAATTGGGATTGAAAATGGCAATAATGAAGTTTTAAAATTAATGCATAAACCATCTTGGGAGATGCAACTTAAAGCAGCAGAAAATGTGAAAAAACTTGGCATGAAACTAACTCCATCTTGGCTTATAGGACATCCAGGTGAAAATTTGAATACAATGGTCGAAAATTTGACGAAAATTGATTATTTATTCAATAATGAACTGGTCGATACATTGATTCCGTTTATTTGGGTTCCGCTTCCAGGAACGGCTCCCTTTGAAAACCCAAGAAAGTACAATGTTAAGATCTTAACTTATAACTGGGATAGATATGATAGAGCAATATATTTACCACCATACCATTTAATGGATCCTAACGACTATAACAAAATAGCTCTTAGCAATCAACAGATATGGGCTTATTTTCTCTCGGTTATTTCATTATGTAATAAAAACAGCACAAACTTCAAATTTAAAAAGAGCCGTAAACGTCTATCATTTGAACAATTTCTAACAAGAGTAAAAAATGACCATCTATATACATTGTTTAGTCCAGGAAAAGACGGAGATATAAATTATTATCAAGATTTAGACCAATTTTTGATTAATTAATTATTTTACGATTATATTCCCTTTTAAAATGCATGTTCCTCAATTTTTTAAACCTATCCTTAATTTTTTCAATCTTTTAATTAAATATATTTAATTCCATGAATATATTAACATATTTAATGAATATTAATATAGATCCCCTAAATTTATTGTTATAATTTAAGCTTAACTACTATTTAATCTCAATAATTTTCTTATCCACGGTTTTATATCGCTCCAGTCATATTTTAACAGACCGACCATATTTTCAAATCCCCAAATCTTTAAATATCTTTTCAATTGTTCTTTTAATTCAATATTATAACAAATTACCATTATTTTGAATTGGTTCTTTAACTTTAAATCCTCCAGTAATGAAGTTAAATAACCTCTTATTCTTTTAATTTCATTTTCCTCAAATATGATAAAAATTGAAATATTATAATTTGGAATAAAGATATCACAAATCAAATCATTCTTTAATTTATAATTTAGTAAAAAAGTAATAGAATTATCTAATAACTGCTCAGAAATTTTTCTTTGCATTATTTTTTTCCCCGAAATTTGATTAGCCCATCCATAATATATGTTATATGTGTTAGGATCTTCAAAATTATGTATTTTATATGTTCGGAGAAATTTTCTTATGGGCTTAATTTCATTCTCCACTGAAAATACATTACACCCCATATAATTGGCGATCTCATTAGCAGTAGGAAAATCATTGTAAAATTTTTCAAGAAGTTCATCGGGATAATAATCTCCAAAATCATTCCTAATTTTCATTATAATTTCATAATTATTTTGCGTTCTTGTATTATAATTTACCACTGATTGAGTGTCATCTGAACTGATTTTATTATAATATAGCGTTTTTTTGTTATCGGCTGATGATTTAATATTGGCATTGGTATTGGCATTGGTATTGGCAGTGATATTGGTAATTTGCTTTTCATTAAGATCTTCATGATAATTTTTTTGAAACGGATCACTACTGAACTTTTTATTTAAATATGCTTTTAGGTTTTCCCAATCCTCCTTATTAAAACTAAAAACTTGAAATTCATAATAATCCCACTCAATCAACCATTTTTTAATCTTTATTTTATCAGCTATAAAGCCTGTTATTATAATAATGTTGCTAAATCCTTTATCGCAGTATTCCATAACCCATTCCACAAGATCCTTTCCAAATTCTTTTTTGGTAATTTTATTATAGTCCTTAAGATAAATTTTTACACACGCATTTTCGGAATACCAAATATAATCAAATAAGCTGTCCTTTTCCGCATAACCAAAAATTCCTGGTCTTATAAAATCAGACTCTATTTTTTCATTTACAGCATCTGCAAAATAATCTATCCCATTGTTCAAGTAAAACCATTTTTGAAGTTTGTTATTTTCAAATACAGGCACTAATTTTTCTATTACAATTCCTACATCTAATAATTCCCTTATCTTATCATTAAATTCATTTGGAACGAGTTCCAGCTTCTTAAGTATTTGATACTTGTTATATGGCCCATTTTTAAGAAGTTTTCTTAAATTGAGATAGAAATATTTCCCTTTAATTGAAATCATATCCCAATACTTTTTTTCCCAGCCAGATAGCTTATTTTCAATATTATCTCCTGTAATTTTTTTAATCATTTCTTCGTTATCAAGTAAATAGTTAAGGTACTGGGATTTTGAAACAGACAAATATTTCTTATTTGGGGTATGATTTGAGCCGTCTTTTTTGTCTATATTTTTTACCGAAATAGATTCGTTTAAAATGTCATCTTTAAAAAATTGGTTTCTTTTGGTAGGCGTTTTAACACTTATACTTCTTTCATTTTTAATCCTTTTTTCAAATTTATATCCATTTTTTTCTATATTTATATCTTTAATTTTTTCATCGATTATATCTTCGGTCATATCTTCAATTCTGTCTTCGATTTTTTTTATAGCCATTTCGTTTGTTTTTAAACATTTATTGTTCATAAAATTATTAACATTATTAACTAGTAATTTGGATTTATCATTTAAATTAATAATATGCTCATTTTTATTCATATTATTATCAGTAAATCCATAAACATCCTCTATATTACTATTTGTATTAGTCATTATTTTTTTAACCTCATTTATATTATCAGTATTTACCGATGAATCACCAGACTCATTTAATTCTTGGTTATATTCAAAGCTAGATTCAAGTCCTTCATAAATAAATGGAAAGTGGGCTTTGTTGTTTTTATAAATATCAAGATTAGAGACATGCTCGAAATAGGCATCTGAGGATTTAATTCTAAATGAGTATGGAAACGTTGGAATAGTTATGATAGCCTCTCTTTTAGGCATTATTTTTAGATAATCTTCTTGCTCTTTATTTAGATTTTGATAATTTGCGATTTTTTTAGAATCATAAGTGCTCCTAAATGATATTTTAATTCCTGAATTACTTATAATATCCGGACTTATCTCAGGTCTTGTTGCTATTGTAATCATACATTGTCCAACGCCCCTCAATAATAATGGAATATCTTCCCCTAAATTAGTTTCAGCTACTTCACGAAGCACTGCGGGCAATAAAAGTTGAGCATCCTCCACTACAACAATATGCTTCAACTCATCAGTAATGCCTCTTTTTAGAGCATTATCAAATACTAATTTTAAAATCAAGTTCATAAGGAACCTTACGTCCTGTTTTGTGCCCCCATTACTAAGTAAATAATTAAAATCGAAAACCACCTTCTTATCCATTAAGGTCTCAAAACTGAACGGTGAATCCTTAGTGTCAAATATTTTTTTCAAGGTCCCATGTCGAAATCTATCAAATCTATTTTCAAGAGCGTTTATTGTCATTTTGATAGTAGGATTCTGAAGTTTGTGGTCATTTTCATAGATTTTGAGTTCCTCAAAAAATGCCTTTAGACTTCTTTTTGATGGATTGCAGACCACTTCTCTTATAATTTCACGGCAAACTTTTTCCATCTGGACTGACAACTCCGCTTTATCTTGAAATTCTGATTTAAAAAGTTCTATAATGATCGAAAATAGCTTTCGAGCATGTTCCTCAGCGTTACTTATTTGCGGATCGAACATGTTTATTTTAAATGGCGCTTCTTTTGAACCAGGTCTTAAAACTAATATTGGTAAACCCCCTGTATTTTTGATTAAGTCTATATAGTCTCCTTTCCAGTCTAAACATATCCAATTTATATTTGGATAGTATCTAGTAAGATTTTTTAGAATGTTTTTAACAAACGTAGTCTTTCCCATACCTATTAACCCAGTTACAAACATGTTCAATTTAAGGTCCATAATATCTAATCCCACAGGAAATAACTCGGTATTGTCCTTAAATAATACATTTCCGATTATTAACTTTTGATTAACAATATCTTCCGGGGGAATTTCAAAATTAGGTATAGTTGTACGATTTATACTGGGAAATGGTTGCTCTGGAAGATGAAGATAAGCAGCAAGTTTTTCGCTTGTAAAAATAGTAGAATTATACAATATTTTTCTAGGAATTAACTTAGGAAGAATATAACGAAGCTTATTTTTCTCTATCAAATTTATTTCAAGCGATGAATTATTACCCTTAAATATTGAATCCAAGATTGCTGTTACTTTCTTGGAATTTTTTATTATCGTATCTTTATTTGAAGATTTTATTACAAAATAAGTAGAAACTTTCCATAATCCTGTAATTTCTACATGTCTGACTTTTAAAAGAGTTTGGCGTATATCTTTTATATGACTGAAATCTCCATCAATATTACTCCCTTTTTTTGAATTTTCAAATTTGTATATTTCTAAAGGAGTTATATTTACTACAAAATTACATGGAATTATATTACTGCTTAAAAGTGCCATTATTAAGGTATCGATCTGAGTTCGCTCGGAATAGGCCTTGACTTGAGGTTCTCCTATTAATTCAATAATCTGAATATAGGTTTGATTATTTTCTTGAATAATCTCAATATAATCCTCCTTGTTTATTTTTATTCGATAATTTCCGATACCGTTAATTATATTTAGCCACGCATTTTCAAGTTCAGATTCATGCAAAATTTGAAATTTTAATCCCGGAAAAGACGTCTTATAAATTTCTTCTATTATTTCTGTTTTTGACATCAATTCCTCGACTAATTTCTCTGAATCTTTTCCTTCCTTACTAATAAAAAATCTGAAATGTACTTTATTTTGAATTATTGAAATTTCATAACTAAATTCCACATCTCTCAAATAGTTAAATAGGACCGTTAAATGATAGTGTAAATAATGTTGGCTATTATCAATAAATATTTTTTCAATGTTTTTCATCATCAGTCTATTTTCTCTCACTCTAATGTTGTTAGGAATATTTGAAACCTCTAATATAGAGAACCCTCTATAATTACCTTTCTTATCTGTTAATAAAATTACAGGACCAAATGTCTTATAACTTGAAATTTTATATCTTAAATTTCCTGCATATTTATAATCTTTCAATATGAGATATCCTAATATTACAATCCAAACACCAAAAAAAATCAAAATCTTTACCATCCATCCAAAAACAACAATAATACTATTCATAATAACATCTAACACATATCCTCTCATCACATTAAATCCCACTAGCAACTGAAAGATACAAAATGATAACCCACTTGAAAAAACAAGAATTTTTGATTTTAAAAAATTGCGTGATATATTTTTTCTGATTTTATATATATCTATTAATATTATTATTAAACTCGAAATTAATACAGTGAGAAAAGATGTCAAAATTATACTAAATATCGTAATTAGATTATTTATACCATTAAATTCTATACCACTAAAAAAACTTTTATAATATTCAATAGAAATTAGGAAAATTATGTCTAGAATTAGTCCATATATTACTATTCTTAAAATTTCTTTTCTATTATTCTGTTTATGCTTTTTTTCTGGAAAATTCACAACAAATATTTTAATATAAATATATTTAAACTCCTAAATATTAAGAAGGTCCTTTATTTATATGATCTGAATTTATATTCCTTGTTTTAATCCAAACTCTCATTATTATCTCGATGTTAAAAATCGTTATCAATAGTTTGTCAGAGGGTGCATCGCAGTCATCGGAAATATAATTAATTTCACTCCTTTTAGGTCAGATTCATCATCCAAACTTTCTTATCATAATAAATCTCCATTAACTTATATAAATATAGACATAACATAATGATGATCAATATAGCATAAATCTACCAAAAATGAGATAATAAATGCTCTAAGTATTTCTAAAATAGTAAATAACAGTGGCTTCAAATCAGCTAGATGTTGTGATAGCTCGGAAATTCGTAATAAATTTATAATGGTCTCTTATTGAATATTCCGCACAATTTGTAATTTTTGAAAGGATTTTTTGTGTTAAAATGATCTTTTTATCGATATTTTTGCGTATTTGTGACGCAGTATAAACTATCGCAACTGCAAATATATAAGGATTCCTACTGCCTCTTGATTTCTCGTCAATGAATTCTAATAATTCCACGGTCTTTTTAGTTAAATAAATACGATATTCTTCAATATCTATTTTATTTTTTAATAACCTCTCGATTACAATATCTGAATTTATAACTTCAGAAATGATCCTATCTATATAATCTTCACTTCTCCGTATCTGGTGGTTAAAATTCTCTCCTAAAATCGGCTTGATTTTAAGTGCTTCTCTTATGATAGATTTTGCTGATACTCTATAATTAAGCTCCCGAAATATTTGTGCCAGTTCTTGTACTGTTATTGGAGCATTTTTGTTATGTTCTCTAATTGAAATAAAAATACATAGAGCTATTAATATCACGTGATTAGTAAATTCATCTTTATTTACCGATTTAAGTATCTGCTTATAATAATATGCTGCTCTATCCCTGACATTATTCGAAAGCCCTAATTTGGATATAACTCTATTCAATATATTAAAAATTCGATAATCTGTCTCATTTTTTTCGATTTTAGTCCGTAAATTATATTGATATTTCAGTCTTCTAAATAATGCTTGTCTTTCAGCTTTTAATTTTTTTCCCATTATATCTTTAAAACTTGAAGCGTGCTGATAATCTATATAACTGCCCAAACCATCCACCATATTTAATCTATCTCCTAATGCAACATACCTGGCTGAATTTTTAGATCCACCATTGCTCGAATCGTCCATCATATATACAGATGAAACATATAATTTATCCAATACAAGCCCGCATTTTGAACAGATATATTCTCCTTTAACATCATCCAGTATAGGTTCGTGTTCACACTTCGATATAATTTCAAAATACTCGGCATCAGCCATATCAATCCCTTTTTTTAAGCTTTACTTAGTCAACTCAATTAATAACTTGAATATTAATAATTATTTTTAGGCAGTTTACCATAATTTAAACGGAATATCTATACATTTCTATGAAATTTATATTACATTTAAATGAACTTCATTAAAACAAGGAGAGACCCTTCATTATCTTAAAATGAATATAATAATTAAAAACAACTTCAAATAAAATTATTATCACGCATTTTTTATTTTCTCAACAAAAATGAATATATAATACCTAAATCTAATCTCTCTTTAATTATTAAAACTCTCAATTTATTTTTTTAATTAATATAAATCTAATACTATTATTTACTATGCCCTGACTTCTATAATATTCTTTTTTCCTAGGCATTAACTTAATTTCATCTTGTTTTTTTACAATCCCCAAATAAATATATTCAATTTTTAATGATATTCATTTTATATTTAATTTTCATACCTCTCTTTTAAAATGTAATATTTTTAAAATTTCTAAACTTTTAAATTTAACAAATGATGTATTGAAAAATATTAAAATATTTAGAACTAATCTTCATCTTAAGGTAAAACATCTTTAGGTGCTAAAAAATTGATCCATCATATATATGTAATACGAGGTAGTGACGGAAAAACTATATATCATAAAAGTTATGGAGCAATTAAAATTGATGAAAGCTTGGTTTCAGTCTTTCTCAGCGCTATTAGCTCATTTGCGGGCGCTATGCAAGAAGGCGAGATAAAATCTGTTGTTTCTGGAAGATTAAAATTTGTATATACAGGCAGTAAAGGACTTATTTTTGTATTTTGTGCTGATATGGAAGATGATGAACTGGGCCTTCGTGAAAGGCTAAAAAGAGCAAGGGATTCATTTATAGAAGACTTCTATCCAAAATTAGCTACATGGGATGGGAATCCAGCGACATTTGAACCATATACTCAAATCCTCGAAAAAATATTGATGGGTATAATAAAAATTGCTCTGGTAGGATTCGGTGGGGTAGGCAAAACTACAATTCTGAATTTAATGCGGGGCTCAGATATCCCCATAGAATACAACCCAACTATCGCAATAGACGTAAAAAGATTGGATGGGTTAAGTTCACGCTATGAAATCATTATATGGGACTTTGCGGGTCAAGAACGCTATACACCACTTTGGACATTTCTCTTACGTGGCACTAACATTGTTTTTCTAGTAACAGATAGCACAGTTGAGAACGTAGTTTCCACAAAAAAAGTATATTTAAAAGTTATTAAATCCAGAAAGGAAAAACTTCTTACTTATTGCCTTGCCAATAAACAGGATCTTCCAAGAGCCATGAAACCCAAATTGATCGAGAAGCTTCTCGGCATACCTACTTTTGAGATGGTCGCTATCAACCCTACCTTTCATGAAAATATCATTAGTATAATAAGACAAGCAATCGATGAATGGTCCAGAATTACCGCTGAGGAAGCGGAGTCATAAAACTATTAATTTTTAAGAAGATAATTTCAGATTAGATTTAATAGTTTTCTCCATATTTTATTTAGTAAAATTGATCAGCAGTTTTTAATAAAATTTATTTTTTAAAATAATGGAGAATTAAAATAGAAGGGTATTTATTAGATAAACTATTAAAAAATAAAGAATAGAGACTACAAATCCCAAAAAATATGATCTCTTGAATTTTACTGCCTTGGTAATAACGATTGTTGTTATGAACAAGATGGAGCTAAAGGTAATTAAAACAGGAATTAATAAATGGAGGTCAAAAATACTTAAATTAAAAGTTATTGGTTCTCCTATACTGATAAATTTAAAGAATTCCCCAAAAATTGGGATGATATTTGTCATGATTCCCATGAGTCCGCTCAATACAAAAATTAATATGAGGACTTTAAATTGCTGAGATTTGATTATTAAATATCTATTTTTGATTATGCTCTTATTTTTATTAATGTTGTTTATAATATTTCTAAGCCTTGATCCTGTTTCTTTTGAATTTTTCTTTAACATTTTGCTTGTTAGTTTAAGCAAGATTTTTGATTGGGCATCGTTTATTGATTTGTAAAAAATAGACCAAATGTCATCAATGGAATTATATTCAAAAAGAAGTTTTTTACTTATTATTTCCAGGTTATCTTTTAGGGGCCCATTATAGGTATTAATTGCATGTATCAATGCTATTTCCGGAGAATTATTAATCATTAAATTATTTGCAAATAATGTGAGGATCAAGATAATTTCGTCAAATTCTGAATGTTTATTGGGTTCTGCTCCTAATATAAAAAATTCCTTTTTTAGTAATACATTTCTCAGAATAAGCAATAAGAATACATGAAACGGTATTAAAAGAAATATAAGGTAGTTATTTATAGAGAAATAAAATGAGAACATTATGGTGGTTAAGATTGGCAGGAATATATTTATTGTAATTAGTATTGTAATTCTTGTATCAAGTTGTTTTGTATATTCTTGATATTTAGAGGATAATTCTACAGAAAAATCATGTTCATTTTGAGTCTCACTTTTAAGCTTCATATCATATCCTATTAGATTAAATATTCGTTCTTTAAATGTGTAGTTGGGTAAATATCTAGAATAATTTAGCAATAAAGTTTCAGGCGACTCTCCATTATTGATATTAAAAACAATATCTTTGAAGTTTTTTGAAACTACTGGATAATTGGAGTTGGCAACAAATTCGATAGCATCAAAAATTGACTGAGTGGAATTTTTTATAATCAGAAAATCTTGATACATTAAGTCAAGAAATTGAAGGGAATTTAGATATTGAAACTCAAATTCATTAATAATGTAATAATATAATTTTCTTGAGATGACTAAAGATAAAATTAAAGAAATCATAAAAGACATTAAATAGTTATATTGAAATAAAACTAGATTTATAATTATAAAACTTAATATAAATGTAAATATTGAGGCTGCGCCCACATCATATATTGTAATAAATTTATCTAATTCATTATAATAGTTATAAAATCTAATTGCTTCTATAAGTCTTTTTGATTTAAATTTGGCGCCTACCTCTTTTATAAATGGGATTTTACCAGCAATTTTATAATATTTGATAATCCAGCTAATAGAAAACACCCCTTAAAGATCCAGTTCCTTAAAAATTGAATTTTTAATTGAATTCCAGTCCACTAAATTGTATTTTTTATACCAGATCAAGAATTTATTAAACACCTTATTCAATGTAATATTATCAAGAATATCGTTTGTAAGTAAGAATAGTAAGATTTCTTGGAACATTTCAATTTCTCTTAAAAAAATATCAGTTGTAATATGTTCAATTTTTGCATTGTTAATCTTTTTAATCATGGGGGAGTTTTCATAAAGATCTAGCCATCTATTGAAATTAAATCTTAAAATATCAAGTTTAGGGTCTCTAATAAAAGTATTTATTAATTTTAATTCATTATTATTAGCCAAACTTACTTCTGAAATTTTAATTACACGTCGATTAATTCCATTTATATCATTTGTTTTAGAAATTTGGACAATTAGGTCCAAATCCTGAATTGAATTTGGTGAAATATTATCTTCAATCATCCATCGTCGTAACATTAATTCGGGATCTTCTCCATGACATGTACATAAGCCGCATCTCAATCCGACTTTTAATAAAAAGAAAAATGCTTGGACCGCATTTTTTGAAATCATTTCTCCTAAATAGATCATATCTGGAGTTCTATGTAATGATTCCCGTACCTGAAACTCTTTAGAGTTATATTGATTAAAGTCTCCAAGAAATGATTTAATAGAAATCCTTACTTGGTGTTTTGATAGATTTTTTTGATCAATACTCTCAATTACATCCTCAATATATATTTTTCTCCAATGATCTGGCGTTATTACGTCCAATGCATTGATTAATGTTGTTTTACCTGATCCAGGAGCCCCTATCACTACGATATTACGTTTATGAAATAAAGCAAATATTAAATATGCAGCAGCTTCTATTGATATCGTATTATTTTTTATTAATTCCAAAATTGAAAATGCTTTCTTCCTGAGTTTCCTAATAATTATTATATAATTATCAGTGGCTATGGGTTTACTTATTATAGTTACACGAATTTGAAAAAAATCAGTAATAATATCTGTTTTTATTGATGGATGCACTTCATCCAATGGCGAATTACTTTCGATTCTCACTCTAGTAATAAACTTTCTAAGTTCTTCATTTGATAAATATATATTTGTTTTACACCTACCATAAATGCGATGGTCTAAATATATTGGCGTTCCTAATCTATCTATAAATATTTCTTCAATTTGGTCATCGATTAGAAGTGAAAATAATAATGGAAAACTCATAGATTTAAAAACTACTAATAAAATAAGTTCATCAATATCCAAATTTTCTATATTTAATGAACATTTATCCAACAGATCTTTTACTCTCTTGATCTTCAAATTTAGAATATCATTAAAATTTAGGAAGCTATTTGTAAGTTCTTCTGGTTTCCAATTTTTCAATTCAGTTATAAGCCAATCAATAGTTATTAATAAATCATCACTTAAAGATTTCCATTCTACATGATAATAATTTTCGATATCTTTATCAGAATCGAATATTGAAATATTGAATGGACCCACATTATATTTATCTATTATATTTTTAAATTTACAAAAACTATCATCATTAATTTCAAATTCATAAATCGACATCAATTCCCCTATAATATAATTAATCAATTCCTCGTCGGAATTTCTTTTTAAATCTGGTTTAAGAATCGAATATCCCCTAATAATAATTGTGTTCTCAAGTAGGCCTACCGCAAATTTTAAAAATTTAACGTATTCTGAAATGCATTTTTGACATTCAGGCTTAATTTCCTCTTTTGAATGCAATGATATCTCTAGTTTAATCTCTTTATATGAGTGGATCGGTGTTCTATAAATTGCTCCATCTTCAATACTCTGCCCTATTACTCGGTTTAAAAATAAAATGATTCTTTTTTCGCAATCTTTAAAATTCTTACAGTTTATGCTTCTGGGCCTCAGTTTCTCTATCGAAAGATTGGAAGTTATTTTCTTCGTCTGATCTAAATAATTTTTTAAAATCCTTATCTGATCATTATCAAGGATATATTTGTTATATTTTGTATTCAGTTGAATCGTTTGAATTCTTTTTAATTTTATCGAGTCCAATATTCTAAAAAAATGGTTTAAACAATTCGGGTTTGCAAATATTGGCTTATTTTCTATTAAATAATTACATTCAAGGCAATTACATATTAGATAATCCAAAGAGCGCACGCCGTCCTCATTATCTATGATTCTCTTTTCCAACTTGAAGTATTTGTCTAGCTCCATCAAGATTATTTAAATAAAATCATATAAAAGCACCAATTTAATTTCATTATAATTTATAAAAAAATCATTCATTATTATGTAGTATTTACAAAATTCAATACAAATAACTGAATTTTACAATATTTACATTTCTATTTTATAATACAAGGTAATATAACACAGCGACTATGATAGGATTAACCATAAGATTACTTTTAGCGTCTTTCATATCAAGTTTTGATCATCCTAGAAATCTTTAAATGATAAAAGGAAATATAGATCTTCAAAACCTTGATTCATATTTTTGGAAGAAAGATTTTTAATATTTCAATAATAAATTCTGAGTAAGTGCCAGAAATTAGTTATTATACTAAAAGCAACAAAGGAGGCTATGTAAAATAGGCAAAGTCAGATCCGAAATTATAAAAAGACTAGCTCGCCAAGTGTTAGAGCAATTCCCAGATAAATTTACGACAGATTTTCAGATTAATAAACAAATTTTGAATGAAATAGCAATTGTACCGTCTAAAAAATTTAGAAATAGAATAGCGGGCTATATTACAAGGCTTAAAGTAATTGAAATGGAAAATGCAAAGCCCGTAGAATATGAAGATTAATATAGAATATGAATCATGAAAATCTTATTGATTTTTGAGTCAATACTCAAGAATATTCTCGGAAAAGAGCAGATTAATATTTCAGGTGATTATTCTACTATTAATGATGTTGTAAATTTTATTTATGATTATTGTAAAAAAATTGGGAAAATAGACCAGTTGAAAACCTCTATTGGGGATAAAAGAGATTTTTATGATAAAATTGTAATTATTCTAAATGATATTGAAATTTCTGCTCTTGATGGTAAAGAAACAACATTAAATGATGAAGATCAAATCGTTTTTATTCCAATTACTCATGGTGGATAAGTTCTTTTTTTAAGAAAAATAAATCGTGGAAATTAATTGATATGTTATTAAGAAACTTAAGATTACACCAGAAATGATGAATAATATCATAAAAATTTCTGGAATAGAATTTAATATTGAAATAATTATCGGAATCGTTAGAAAAAAAGGTGTACTAATAATAAGTATTGAGGTAGTATCGCTACAATATGGAATAATAAAAATTTCAGCAATCCAAATAAACAAGATTATGAGATAGTACATTATAAAAACCAAATTATTGTTTAAAATATGATTCATTTATAAAATTCATCTTGAGATGATTATCTAAGAGATATGCTACTTTTTTTGTAATTTCTACTATTTTATTTTAATATCCGAGACCATTTTTGGTTTCTTAATTTTTGTAAGCACTGTTATTGTGCCCAAACTTAACATTATGAATGTCAAAATATATCCTATATTATAAAATAACCTCTGTTCTATATTCATTCTTATATTAAGCACATCCTGATAAATCAAATAGCTTACATTTTTTGGACCGTTATATATTATGGTAATTTGAATTATAGTTTCTTTTTCGGGCGTTAAGTATTTCAATTTTATCAACCCATTGGAATCGGTCTTGAGCGCCCAAAGATCCTCACCTATATAAATATTAACAGTCTGATTTACTATGGGTGTTCCATTCAAAAAGTTTAACTTAAATTCTAGCATAATTTCTGTTGATAATGGAAAAAATTTCTGTAAATTTGTTGTGAGTAGTGATAATATCAAATCTTTAGTATCTGAAAATGATTCAAAAACATTATTGCTTTCAAATGTTAAATTAAACATCAATTCTGAATCTGTATAATTATCTGGAACATTCCATTCAAACAATTTGAATGGTGCATCTATTAAAATAGATTTAATCAAAGTCCAATTATTTTTTGCTATATTGAAATAATATAAATTAATTTTTTCATTAATTAGTCTGGTTCCAGTCAATAAATCTACAATTGATAAGTTAAAAATTAGTTTTCGCTGATTATAAGAATC
>CAZYEE010000077.1:0-6172 GCA_964646355.1 uncultured archaeon
TGGAAAGATGGACCAGTTCAACATTTTAATGTGACTTTAAGGCTTGTAGATATTGATCATGATAATCAACCCATCATTAATAATTCCCAACTAAGTTATAATAATGTCAAATTCTACTTAAAATATAATAATATACTTCATATTGGTACTTGGGAATATGGAAATTATACAATATATGATATCGGCTCAGGTTATTATCTCTTCAAATTTACTTGGGATCCTAGCACCCCAGAATTAATTGAATATGATCTTCAATTCTATGCAAATGGATCACATTTAAGTCTTTCATCTCTAACTGTCATATTTAATCTGAAAATTCATTTCCATGTAACTAATATTACTTTAGATTGGAATTATGTCCATAATGTACTTAATAAAACAGATGTTCCTTATTTTGAAAAATACACCCCGAATTATTACTATGGTGATTTAGTAAATATTACGTTCTTCTGGTATGACTTAAATGCCAGTAATAATGGTATTTCACCTGCAATTATTCGTTGTAATTGGAGCGCTAACTACTATCGACTAATTTCATTATATCAACAAACCAGAAATGAGAGCTATAAAGGACTTTATACTCTTCGATTAGAAACAGGACTATACAAGAACATGATTGGAAATTATACCATATTTTTCAATGCCACATATTCTATGCTTGAAATAGAGTATATTGTAGCTAATAGGACTGTAGACTTAAATATCCATCGTGTACCGACAGATCTATCGCTTGTACATCCAATAATCTCCACTCCTTATGGCGACTTCATTAAAATACCCTTAAACTATTCTAATTTACATACAGATAGTGGTATTTCACGTCCTGATCAAATTATTATAACAAATACCAGTTCGGGTGCTGTAATCGCTAGCTCGTTCTATTATGTAGAATATTTTGGTGCTGTATATTACAATATCAGTTTAGATTCTTCAATTTGGTCGATTGGAACCCATAACATTACGATCGAAATCAGAAAACAGAATTATGATACCGTTAAAAAGAATTTTACAATAACAGTTCGTAAGATATATACTGAGATTAGAGGAATTAATATAGATTATACCGCAATGTATCGTACTATTCAAATAGTTCAGTTCCAATACTATGATCTTGACCATGATGAATATATTAAAGTAGGTGGTGTGCAGCTCTGGACCAATTGGTCTGGCGTTTATCATATTGTCGGATTCGATTCTTCAGGAAATGCTAGAATTGACTTAAATGCTTCACTTCCAGTTGGAGTATATAAAGTTCAATTCGGTATTGTAGCTCCAAATTATGAGACCGCTAACTACACTTCAACAATGAATATTACCCAAGCTACTACTAGTTTCAGTTTAATCACGAGTCCAAAGATTGAAATTTACCAAGGTGAGTCGATAACAATTACAATTCAATTCAATAATACTTTTGGAGAGCCTATTGAAAATGCAACTATTGAATATTCAGTTATTCGTCAATCTGATAATACAATTGTTATATCAGGAAAGTTTAGAAGCAAATCAAATGGTGTTTATGAGGCTTCAATATCTACTCTTAATCTTTGGGTTCCCGGATATTATGATATTGTTATAAGAGCGACTCCAGCCGATTCCAATTATGCTGTCTATGAAAAGAAACTTGATTCACCGGTTTATGTTAATTCAATGTTCCAGCACCCAATTGCTATCGTAATGTATATTATCATTGGTGCACTGGGTGCTGCACTTGTATATCGTCAGGTACGTTGGTGGCTTCTTCCTGAAGTATTAAAGAAGATTATTATCTCCACTAAATTAATTAAGAAATCTAAAGCTCCAAAGAAAATCCAAGTATTACGAACCAGAGAACAAATGTTTTCAGATGAATTTAGTAGATATTGGGCAATACTTGGGCTCGAAATTAAAGGGCTTAAAGTAGTCAGTCCTGAGGTTCTAGCTTTTGCTTCTGAGCTCTCTGCAATAATTAGAACTCGTATTACTAGCTCTGAAGCTGAACAAATAATCAATTATCTTAAACAATTACCTTCTAAACTTGAGGCTGAAAATTACCTCCAGTCTATAGGTGTACCTCCAGCCGCAACTAGACGACTACTGGAAATCATCGGAATAATTAAAAAAGAAAAAGTCGAAATACTTGAGTTTGCTAAAGCTATTAGTGAAATTAAAGGTACTCCATTGGATTATGCTCAAGCCGAAGAAATTATGAAAGTAATACTGGCATCACCATCAGACGCTGATAATTATCTAAAAGCAATGTTGATTCCAGAAGAAGATAGAATTAGGCTATTAAAAATGGTGGGAATTGAAAAGAAAAAATTGAAACGGAAATCAGAATCTTCCACTTCTAAGAAATCTAAGGAAATGCAAAAAATGAAAAAGGCTAAACAAAAAACCAAACCAACTACCGAAGAATCACAACAAACAACTCAAGAACCCACTCAACAACCGCCCACTGAAAAAGAAGATGCTTCTCTTGAACAACCTTTAATGACAGATCTTGAAATTGAAATAGCTCTTAACGAAATTCCAAGCTTATCTCCAGAAGATAAAGAAGAAATTAAAAAGTACTTAAAGAGTTTATCATCTTACGAAGAACAAAAACGATTTCTTGATGAATTATCAAATCAATGATAATATAAAATTTTCCAAAATCCTATCTTTTTTAATTTCACACTTATTTTAATTATATTTTTATCTAATTTTATAATTAAAAAGTATAATTTTATAATTTAAAACTCCAAAATTCTTTGATCATTTTTTTCTTTTACCATATTTTAATTTAGACTGTTTATATAGTTAAAATTAAATTTCCCTATTTATGAATTTAATAAAAAAATATTTTATTAGAAAATCTCTTATCAAATAGTTGTTAAGCCTAAATTAATTATTTAAATAATAGATTCTTTTGGATTTGACTATGATGAATGATTCATTTTTAAAGTTAAATGTAAATAATGTTGAAGAAATAGAAGCTGTTGAAGGAATTTTTAGAAAAACTCTAGTATATGACGATAATTTAATGATGATACAATTTAAGTTGTTAAAAGGAGCAGAACTACCCTTACATTCTCATCCTCATCAACAAATGGGATATATAATCAGTGGTAAATTAGAATTTTATGTGGATAATAAAACCATTATTTTGGAAGCCGGCGATTCATATCTTGTTAAAAGTAATATTAAACATGGAGCTAAAGTACTTGAAACTTCTATAGTTATAGATGTCTTTAGACCGGCTCGTGATGATTATAAATAGTGATGATTAAAATAAATAAAAGTAAAACACAAGCAATTTACAATCTTTTTTAAAAAATAAGAGAAAAATTTCATTTATTATAAAAAAGGTATTTAATAAAAAAATGATTCATTAGTAAATAATTAAACAAAACCATTCTTGTGTATTTCTGGAGATCATCATTATTCTAATTTAAATTGAAACGAAACTTGGTAAATGTTTTTTGATAAAGTTAACCATTAAATTAATGTCGTCTTTTTCTTTCGAGAAAAGACCTATATTATAACTTATTTCTAAATCATCTTTAGAGAGTGCACCTGTTGAGAAGAAACATTCTTCCTTATCTTTAACTATCATTAAGCTATTAGCGAATAATGTTTCAATATGTTGTATTTGTTCAAATCCTTTTAAAAGTTTAATAGCTTCTTTGATTTCTTTTGCTTTTGATTTTATTTGTGATAATTCTTTAGTTATTAAAATAACATCTACACCATCTGCTGATTTCTTTTGCATTAATCTACCTGTATATTCTGAATCGATATATGGTGATATAATTAAAAGTTGTTTTTTAGCAGAATTAATTAAGTTATCCACGACTTCTTTAATTATTAGAGTTTTTTCAATTCCTTGAGCAGTTGCAAATTTATGTCTTCCAAGTGTTTCAAATATTCTATCTTCTAGAAATTTTATTTTTTTCTTATATTCTTCTTTTTGATCCCATAATTCTTTAGACATTTGTTTTAATCGTTGAATTTCAGCGTCTTTATCATCTTCTACCAATAGCTATTCCTCCTATCTTCCTACTTTTTTCATATCATTAAATACTTCCGGTAATAATTTATTTACGTCTCCTTTTTCTATATTTTTCAAAATCTTTGCAGCTGCTTTCTTAAGGATATTTTTAAATTTAATTGGACTTTCATCTCGCCGAAGTATTAATGCAATTAT
Source organism: uncultured archaeon (assembly GCA_964646355.1). Taxonomy (GTDB): domain Archaea; phylum Asgardarchaeota; class Lokiarchaeia; order Helarchaeales; family HEL-GB-B; genus HEL-GB-B. The sequence goes on from CAZYEE010000077.1 coordinate 4,166, forward strand.
ATAGTTGGAAGCGCCTATAAAATTTTGGCCCATACCAGAAAAAAAACTAGATACTTTAAAATCTTTAAGCGTTAAAGAAACAAAGCTCGGGTCGGTACTCTGCGTTCTATGAGCTGAATAAATATTCATTAAAACTCTGGAAGAAACTTTAAATTTTTCAGGGTAAGATCCTACGAGCGATGTTCCTAATTTGTCATCCCATTTTATTAATACAATTGCTTTTGGCATTTTTTATTCCTCTTATCATTTCATTTTTATTTTTTATAATAATTATTTTTTTATAATTATTTTTTCTGAAATCTTTTAACGTTTTTATATTACCTTTTTTAGTTTCATTCTGCTTTAATCAAATATAAAAAATAGTGTATTGGTCATACTGAGGTATAAATAAAAAATGATTTTATTTATTTAAAATTATTTTTACATTTTCATTATCATCGATCTTTACTAATTTATATTTTTCCAGTCTCATCACAAGTCTTCTAGTATTAGCGACAGATTGAGATATGGCCTTTGCTATCTCTTCCATATTTAATGATCCTACCTCTCTTAATATTAAATAGATTCGAAATAGAGGTTCGGTTTCCATTAAAGCTTTTAAATTTTTAAGACTTTCCTCAAATTCCATTGCAGATTTTTTTGCCATTTGTACTGCTTCTGATTCTTGATCTGCCCTCATTTTATATCTTTCCAATTCGGACTTCAAGTTTTGTATTTCAAAATCTTTATCTGAAATCTGTGTAGTTAATTTAGCAATTTCTACCTTTCTTTCATTTAATTCTGCCTGTAATTTCAGAAGGTTTTCTCTTAAATCCTTCTCCCGTTGATCATAAATTGCTCTTATTTCATTTTCTAGATTGTCCATATCAGCTTGCATTTTTTCACATTGTTTTAATAATTCAATTTCTTTTTCTTCTCTTCTTTTTAATTCTTCTTGCAAATTTGCGATTATTTTTTCTTTTTCAGCAACTCTTGCATCAATTTGACTTAATTTTATCCTTAATTCAGAAATATCACCTCTAGCAACACCAGCTTCTTCTAAGAATTTTTTTGTGGCATCAAGTTCGAGTTCTAGGTTTTTAGCTTTTTGTTCTACAAGTTCGAATTCATTTTTTTGTTTATTCATCTCTTCTCGTAAACTATTTAATTTTGATCTTAATTCCTCTCGTTGTCTCTTAAGCATATTTATTTCGCTTTCTAATTCATTAATTCTCCAGTTTTTTTCATTTATTTTATCTTCAAAGGCTTCAATTTCTGCTCTCTGTTTTCCTATCAGTACTCTTAATTCCATTACATCAGTTGGAACCTCTACCATCTGATTTATTTTAGCTTTTTGTTCTGCTACTATTTTTTTCAATTCTTCGATTTCTTGTTTCTGTTTACTATTTTCTAATCTTAATGCTCTTAATTCGTCCTGAAGTGACGCCTTCTTTTGCTGTGTTTTTTCTACTTTTGAAATTAAATCATCAATATTATCACTAATTTTAATTTCCTCCTTCATTTCCTCACTATATAATATTAAAGAGTTAGTTTCTTAATAATCTCCATTCTTAAATCCATAATTTTTCTATGAATTTTATTTTTCTTGTCTTCATAATCCATCATAAGCTTTTTAAAATCCTCAGGATCATAATTTTGAGCGTTTGCTTTTATTTCATCAATTTTTGCATTTATTTCTTTTAATTTTTCTTCAAGTTTTGCTATTTGAGCTTTTTCATCAACTTCTTCGGTTTCTGTCGTGGTTGTACCACTTGCTTCACTTATTCCACCTTGCTTAATTTCGGACTCTTGTGTTTGAAAGGATGAGGCACTAGGATTAACTTCCTGCGTGATAGATGGAGCTGGAGTTTGTTGAGCAGGTGGAGCTGGAGTTTGTTGGACAGGCGGAGCTGGAGTTTGTTGGACAGGTGGAGCTGGAGTTTGTTGGACAGGTGGAGCTGGAGTTTGTTGAGCAGGCGGAGCTGGAGTTTGTTGAGCAGGTGGAGCTGGAGTTTGTTGGACAGGCGG
>CAZYEE010000077.1:6272-13827 GCA_964646355.1 uncultured archaeon
GAGCAGGTGGAGCTGGAGTTTGTTGGACAGGCGGAGCTGGAGTTTGTTGGACAGGCGGAGCTGGAGTTTGTTGAGCAGGTGGAGCTGGAGTTTGTTGGACAGGCGGAGCTGGAGTTTGTTGAGCAGGCGGAGCTGGAGTTTGTTGAGCAGAGGAAGCCGGCTCTTGAACTGTGGGAACTGAATCCGTTGCTGTTGTATTTGCTTCACTTGATTGCTCTATGACTTCAACTCTCTGCGGAACTACACCACTTGGTTTCAATTTATCTATTGGTTTATTATCCATAACTGTTTGTGCTACACTCTGCAAATGTTGAGCAAGCATTTTCGATTGTTCATAAAAATAGGCTGCCAATTGATCTTCCCCTAATTGTTGCGATAAATCACCAATTCTTTTATATGTTTCAGCAGCTTTAAGTATATTACCTTGCATAATAGCTGCTTCTGCCACTTCTACAAGTCTATCTCGTTCTAACATTGGTTGGATTAGTTTTGTGGTTCCCGAAGTAACTTCAACAACTTCGGCTATAATATTTAACATTACACTTCGTTGTTCTGGGTCAATAGCAATTAATGGATATGTTCTATAACCTAATGTATTGGCAATTTCTTCAGGTGATAGGGCACCCGGTAAATCTTGTTTATTAGCTACAATTGCCACTCTTGTTTTTGGCGCCTCTTTTTTAATTAAATCCACAAAGAATTTACTTTCTCTTAGATTTTGTTTTGTGGAATCTACTACGAGAATTATAGCATCTGATCCTTTCACAAATCTACTCCAGATAAAAGAAAATTGTTCCTGACCCGCAAAATCCCAGCAATACATGGGTAAATCTCCCACTTTTATTGCTGCCACATCTCCAGTAATTGTTGGAATGTGTTTCATTGGAATATCTTCTGCTCTGATTAATTTGGTTATTGTAGTCTTCCCTACACCAGAAAATCCAATTAATGCAATCTTGGGCCTTAGTTCTTTAATGATTTCATCACAAATATATTTAGTAGTCTTATAATATTCTGGGTCTATAATATTTTGACTTAAATATTCAGCAAATGATTGGATGAAACTCGTTTTAAAAATACCAATTTGGGTCTTTATATCATCTTCCTTATCGGTCAAGTCTGTGATAAAAATGATGAGAATTGAATAGTTCGGCTCATAAAGATATGCAAGCTTGTAATTGACAATATTCATAAAGTCTGTAATCTCTTCATTACGTTTTTCGGTGGTTATGAAATCAATTAAAGAATTAATGATGGGGGATAATGCTTCCCATGATAAAGTCCGACCATATTCGTGCTTAAAGACTACGTGTTTACCTTTAAGAACAATAATTTCTCTAAGCATAGCAAACGACCCATAATTATCAATAAAGTTAGCCAAAATAGCTAGAATTTATATAATTTTAAGTGAAAATCATTGTATTTGAGAATGATTAAAGTTAAATGATGGCTATAATTAAAATGTTATGATAATATAAGAGAATTGATTATATATAAGAATTTTTGGAATTTATTATAAATATATATAAATTCTTTACAATAAATAAAAGGTGTGTTAAATTCTAAAAATTTTGAATTATGATACTTATTATACACAGTTCATCAATATTAGGTATTAAAATACTATTTTAAATTATTTTTTAATGTATCTAACATATTTTAATATTTTTCTTAAATATATCTAATATATCTTTATTTATTAACTTCATTATTTATAGCAAGAGCATAATTTGGTATGTGTGTTGTATTTCCTTTTAAGATATACTTTTAAACAGTTATTCTCGGTTATAATTAAGATATTTAAAATAAGCCACGTAAAAGAGAAGGTTAAATTTTGATTTATAATACTATTTCCAATCTTTCAAATCTTTTGGAGGTAGCTGTGGGTATGTGCCATATTTTTTAATGTGTTTAAGCCAAGGAATCACAGTTTGTAAGAATTGTTTAAAAACATTGATGGTACCATATAATTCCATTCCTTGACGTAATTCATAGAAAAGACGATTCACTAGATAAAATATATTAAAATGCATCGATTTATATGCATATTTTATTAAATTTTTAACGTCCTCTTTTGACATATCTGTTAGATTAAGCACCGGATCAATCATAGTAAATTCGGACCAATCTGTTGGAATTTCTTTAAGCCAACCTTTTTCAAGACATTCCTCAAAAAATGGAGTTCCTGGATATGGAGTTGCGGCTGCCCAAACAACAAATGTTGGTCTTAATTTATTTTTAACCCATTCAATGGTTTTTAAGCAGCTTTCAAAAGTATCGCCAGGTAGTCCGAGAGCGAGTGATGCAATTGTATCGATACCGAGTCTTCTAGCCCATTTAAAAGCATCTTCTATCATTTTTACTGTAGTACCTTTTTGTACATTATCAAGTACTTGTTGATTACCGCTTTCAACCCCAAAAAACAGCATTGCACACCCAGCTTTTCTCATCTGATTTAAAATTTCAAAATTTAGTGTATCTACTCTTAGTGCAGATCCCCAGCATATATTATCCACAACGCCATATTTTCGCATCATATTACACATTTCAAAAAGGCGTTTTTTATTTAATGCGAAACAATCATCCATAAATCCAATAATGGTAGAACCGTAATTTTCATGGATATGTATCATTTCTTTAATTACATTAATTGGTGTTCTTGCTCTCCACCTATGGTTGTAAAACTGAGTTATACAGCAAAATGAGCATCTACGAGAACAGCCTCTCGAAGAAACCATACTTGTGCCTTTTAATGAGGATCCAAAAAAGTGGTAATGCTCATTAGGAAATAGATGACGAGCTGGGAATGGTAATTCATCCAGATTTTTGATGAGAGGTGCATCTGGTGTATGTTTTATTTTTCCATTTTCTCTATATGATATTCCTGGAATCTCGCTGATATTTGGTTCATTATTTTCAAGTGCATTAATTAAATTAGTTGTAGTATAATCGCCTTCCCCCCTAATTACATAATCTATAGCAGGAGCCAATTTTAATGATTGTTCTGGCAAAAAAGTTACATGATAACCCCCAATTATTACGGGAACATCAGGAAAATGGTCTTTAACTATTTGTGCATGATCTGCTGCATAACTAAAAGAAGGAGTAAATGCTGCAAGTGCTACCGCATCTGGTTTAGCTCTTCTTATAAATAATTCAAATGTTTTTCTATCCATCTGATAAGCAGCAGCATCAAGAACGATGGGCTTATGTCCAGCTTTTTCTAATACTGCTGCGATATAAGCCAAGCCAAGTGGAATAGCAGTATATCTAATGAGTTTATGTTTCTTATATTTGGACTCATAACCTGCTGGATTTATTAAGAGAACTCTCATGAGCTGGGCTCCAAATTTCTAATGATAATATAAAAGATCTTAAATTTGATATCTAAGATTTTCTTATGTTCTATAAATTATAGGAATTTAGAGAATAATTATTACTGTAAGTTGGATTGTATTATAACTATAAAAAGAATTTTAAATATTTATAAAATTCCGTAAAATATATCATTTTTAAATTTCGTAAAAAATTTCATTTTAAAAATTAATCTACATTAATAAATTTGCTTAAAATTCTTTTAGGAAGTGCACAACAGCTATTATATTTTAACAAGGGATAATTATGTGATAAAAGATAGTTTACTAACGCTCTAGAGGGCAGTACTATTCTATTTAATCCCGAATTTATTGCATATTTCTCGATTTGGACTTTTGAATTCTTTAATTTTGGACGCATACATCCAAGTACAATTTCACTTTTTGGAAACATTAATCTTCCAAGGCATATAATTTTGCTAATATGGGAAGCTGTAGGGGGAGGCAAATCCTGCATTGGTGTATCCTTTGTTGGAATAAATGCTATGAAAACTATAATTTCAGGTTTAAAATCTTTCAATAGTGTTAATGATCTATATTCACTCAATTTATCATTAGGATTTAATCCTATGCATATATGTGGTGAAATAGTTTTTATTTTAGATTGTAATAGCCATGTATATGATTTTATGTAGTCTTCTTTTGATTTATTAAGTCCATAGATATTATGGATAATGTATTCATCAGCAGTAATATCAAATGATACAACATCGATACCTATTTTCCCAAGTTCTGTTGCTAAACTTTTTGTTATTAAGCCTGTGTGTAAGTTAAGTATTAGATTCGTAGATTTTTTTATTTTCTTCAGAGCGTTGAGGAATTTTTCAAATGGTACCTTAGCCTCATCATCAAATCCACCACTAATTAGACATCCAATTGCATTTCGTTGGTCTAAATTTTTGCAAGTTTCAATTAACGCCTCTGGACTGGGTGCTTGAATCATCGTTTTGAGATAATGTTTATTGCAATGTTTACAATTAAGTTTGCAATGTGTTCCCGTTATTGAAATGGCTGGAAATCTTCGATTTGGATAATGTAACAATAATTCTTTACCAAAATTTTTTTCTTTTATGTCTAAACATAGTTTTTGTAATTCAATTAGCTCATTATTATCAAAATCAATAATTGTTTGTGCTAAATCAGTATCTATATTATCGTTATCTTTAATCTTATCTAAAATATTTATTATGCTCATGAAATTTACACTCACTCGCCTTTTTTATATTCTTATTTATTTAAATCCTGATTTATCTCCTTTCTTGATGAAATAATAAAAATACTGCCCTAATATTTAAAATTCCATTCATCAGTTGAATATTTAGTCTCAACTAGTTCTTGAGCGATCTTCATTTCTTCAGATAGTAATTTCTGAGCGGGGGGAAATTTTATATTGAATGCTTTTTCATAACCCTCTATCAAGGATCTTTTAAATTTCTCAATATCAGGGATTTCATTGATTTCATTCTTAATAGTTGTTATTTTTTGGTATACAGATTTCACCAATTTTGGTTTAAAATCAGGCCTTTTTACTTTAAGAACTGTATACATTAATTCAGGATTATAATCAAGTAATATTGTTCCGTGTTGTAGTATAACTCCTTTTCTTCTTGCTTGTGCATTTCCTGAAATCTTTCTATTACCAACAAAAATTGAGGGGCAATGGAACTTTCCATGCATTGCTTCAAGTCCAAATTTTCCTAGGGTGTTAATAATGCCCTTACATAAGATTTTAAAAGATTCATCGATATCTCTAGGAAGATCGGATTCTTTTGCAACTATACTATATGTAATCTCACCATAGTAATCATGATAAACTGCGCCTCCGCCTGAAATTCGCCTGACATAATCTACATTTAATTTCTTACAATTTTCAATATCTACTTCATCCCTCATGCTCTGATGTCTACCTATAGATACTGCAGACGGTTTCCATCTATATAATCTAAATGTATTTGGAACCAAATCAGCTATTCTTGCTTCTAATATTGCCTCATCAATCGCCATATTCCAGTAAGCATTATATGTTTCTAGGTCTATAAGTCTCCATTTCATGAATAAACCCTCAAATCTTTAATTACCTCTTCAATCTGAGATTGGGTTAATTTCTTGGGATAATTATATAATTTTCTACCAGGTCGTTCATTATAAAATGGTCTATTACAATTAGGACATCCTGAAGTTTGAAATGGTATACCAGTTTTAATAATTTCATTTAATCTATTATTATCAATTCCAAAATCAATAATTTGACCTTTATCATTGAATTTCATATTCGAAAAATTTCCTATTTTATTAATAATGATATATCTTGCTAATTGTATTCTCCTGTAAGTTGGAATTGAGGGCCTTTTTCTATTTTCAAGTTTAGTTCCTTTTAATGGTGTAAATGCAAATAAACCGGAATTTATACCAAGATTTTTAAATTTTTGAATGAACTCAACAGCTTCTTTTTCAGTTTCTCCAAGTCCAACTATTAAATGAGTAGTAACCCTTTTTGGACCAAGAATTTTTATAGCATTATTAAGGTATTCAAAATGTTTTTCCCATTTATATGGGCCCTTATTACCCTTACCTTTAATATAATAAAACAGCTCGGGGGTAGCAGTATCAAATGGTATCCCTACTCGATCTATTCCAAGCGTCTGTAATTTTTCAAGATTTTCCTTTTTCATTGGTTGGCATGAAATTGAGATTGGTAGATCTGTAATTTCTTTTAATTTTTTTATGACATAATAAAGATCATTGAAAAAATTTGGATAATTTAATACTTGAATACAAATCCTTTTAATAGAACTTCTTTTGTCTAAATTTTTAATTTTATCGAATACTTCATTTATTTCAAAAACGGGCCATTTTATTCTTGAAAGTTGACTAATATCCGCATTGCTTTCTCTTGCTTGAGCACAAAATGCACAGTTAGCAATACATTTATTTTTAGAATACAGCATTAAATACGCAGTACTTGGCAATGCATCCATTTTCATATCTATAAGATCTAAACATGCAGCAGTACCTACAGAAACTCTTATTTTTTCGGGAACATTTAACAATTTTTAATTTCTCCGTCTATTATATTTTTTATTTATAATATCTATATACATTATTGCTCGATGGAAATTCAAAGGAACAGAATGGACATTTTATATAACCACAATCTCCAAAGCTTGCTGATGGACAGCTTCCACAGGCAGTAACTCTTGCATACATTCTATCGAATTTTCTTCCGCATTTTGGGCAAATAATTAGATTCAAATTGGATTTCAATCTTCTCATTTTTATACCTATCACTCTATATTGCTTGTTTTTACGCAATTTCTATAATAGCTTATGTTTCAAATAATTGTTTTTAAGTATATTTTGAGTAAAAACCTATTAATTAATTATTGTAATGAAAAAATTAACAAGTATTCGCTAATATTATAAACTAGATTATATTTAAATAAATTATTAGATAAGAATGCTAGAATAAAAAGGAGTTTAATGAGTAATAATATAAATTAATAAAATGATAATGTTTTAATCTAGTTTCTCTCTTATATCCTCTATTCTATTTGATATTTCTTTTAATTCTTTTGCCAATTTACTTAACTTTGATTTATATTCATTATCACTAATTTTTCCAGCTTCTCTATCACGTTTTAAATCTCTGATACTACGTTCTAAAGAATATCTTTTTCCTTCTAAATTTATCAGTTCTTGGTATAATGTTTCTGGTGCAACATCCTCTTCTGTAGATGAAGGTGCAGCAGATTGTGGACTTGATTGAGCAGTTGATGAGACTTCAGTTGGAGCTTCCTCTTCCACTGTGAGCTCCACTACCTCGGGTTCGCTATTATCTTCGTCCAGAAATATTTCAACTTGAGTTGAGTTTGGTTTTATTAATTGATCTTCTGGTGCTGTAAGTACCTTGAATAGACTTGAATTACTGACAGGCTCGGGTGTAGGTTCATGAGGCTCATCTACGGAAACAATCTCTGTTTCAATTTCTTTTCCAGAAAATATGCTAAATAAGGTATCTTTATCTGTTCTAGATTCAACAGTTTGTTCTTTCTTATCTGATAATATATTAGATAGATCTGGGCTTACGATATCAACTGCTTCAGTGCTCGTCTCTAGATTTTGAGAATTAATCTCTACCTCCATTGGCTGTTCATTTACTCCTTCAAGAGCCACAGGTATTT
>CAZYEE010000078.1:0-13803 GCA_964646355.1 uncultured archaeon
GTATCAAGAGGCACTTCTTATCGGCAAATTGTAAATGCTTTTTATATTAAAATTGTTCGAGTCAAAAAATTGCCCGATTGTATGGATATTTCGATTTAGGATATTTCGACTCGATTTATTAGAATATTTCAATTTAATTTATAATTTTTCTTATGATAAAGTCTTATATTTTGTTATGCTATAGGATCCGCAATTAATTTTCTTAATTTTTTCCTACATACAAGAATTCTAAGTAATCGTAGCATTATTAAAACTGACTTACTTTTTTTGTTTTTTTCTACCATTTTAGAATTCTCCAGTTATTATTGAAAATGTTCAAAAAGGTGTATAAAATAAAAATTAGAATAGAAAAATACCTTTTAAAATTCAATAAATTATTATAACTTAATCGGATAGGTCCCAAATTTTTTTACTGTATTAATCATAGTAATAAAATTTTCATAACTAACAGATGGATTTATGCTATGTCCAGAACTTAAAATATAACCTCCTCCAGGAGCACAATATTTTATTAATTCTTTAACTCTATTCTCAACCATTTTTGGGGAACCGTGTGCTAAATATTCAATAGGATCTACATTTCCCACTAATGTAATTTTATCACCCCAATTTTTTTTCTCCTCAATAATATCTATTGATGAGGCTGGTTCAAATGGATTTAAGCCATCTATTTTTGCAATATTGATAAGGTCCGGCATTATTTTCTTGATATTTCCATCAGTATGCATAATTATTTTTGCTCCATTTCTATGGCATGCTTCGCATATATTTTTCAATTCAGGAAGGACAAATTCCTTAAATTGATTAGGCGTTAGGAATGTACCTGTTTTATGGGCTTGATCGTCCCACATCCAAAATAATTCACAGCCAGTTTTTGCTGAAATATCATTAATAATATCCACAGAAAATTTTCCAAGATTATTAAAAACTCGTTTCATGAATTTCTTTTCCTTAAAAATGAGTTTAACAAAAGTGTTAAACCCAAAAGATTCCCAAGCCGGCTCAAGTACTCCCATAATTGATGGAATTACATAAATATCATCTTTAGCGATTTCAAGAGCGCTTTTATATGTTCTCATCCGAACTGGATGATACGGGTCTAATTTTTCTGCAAACTGTTCATATTTTGCCATTGCCTCAGTTAAATCATCGGAAGCAAAATACCCACCCACATAATACATTAATTTCAAGCCATCTGATTCTATATGTTTAAAAATTCTGCCATATTCATCTACATAATTTTTATAATTGGAAGGATCATCCTTTAATTTAATACCAAATTTACCAGCTCCTGTAATAAAAAGAGCTACTGGTGCAGTAAATAGATCAATTTTAAGTTTTTTATATATTTTTAAAATACGTTCTAAGCCAGCTTTTATAATAATTTTCCTATGAGACAGCCATTTTACTATTTTACGCCATCCTAAAAAATAATGCATTAATTCTAAATAATCCCCTACACTTCCTAAAGTGCTATTTTTCCTACTAAAGTGTTTTAAAACATCTTCACTATCAATTGAAGAGATGTAGATAGGAACTCTGTCTGGTTCTTCGTGCTCTATTGTTTTTAAAATTCTTTCTTTTGATTTATTCATCGATTTTAATTTACATTTTAAATAATTTATTTTTTCTTTTCATAGATTTTTTAATTATTTTAAAGTCTTTCCTAATCGATGAATAAACCTCTTGTAAATTATATACATTTTCCGATAAATTTCTCATATCTCTTAAAACATATATACATAATACCAAAAGCTTTTTCAAACTTAGTTATTTTTTTAGTATAAAATGGAATACTGATCCTTATACAAACAATAAAGGAGAATTGATGATTGCAATTAAGAATTGAATGACATAATCATGAGTGCCAGAATATTTTCAAGACCAGAAAAATTGTTATATAAAATAGTATTCGAACCAATTGCGATTAAAAAAATAATGCTACACTCTATTGAATTCTCTAATCCAATGAAATCTAGATGGAGATGGAAAGAGGTAATTGGACTTCTTGGGGGAAAATTGGATAAAAATGGACAAGTTATTGTTACAGACAGTTTCCCAATAACTCATGGTTCAAAATACCATGTGCAATTTCATAATAAAAATTATATACTTGCTTCAATAATTAATGATAACTTAAGTGAAAGAAATGAGTTTTTTGTAGGTTGGTACCATTCACACCCCGGTTTAGGTTTCTTTTACTCTGAAACTGATATTATTAACCATTTAGGATATCAAGATGTGAACCCAAAAGCAATCGGACTGGTATTTGACCATGAAGGATATAATAAACATGGTCATTTTTTTGAGGTCTATAATTTGGACTACTCAAAATATGGAGTTTCAGGATATCATGAAGTACCCTATTCTATTAAAGGAATATCAAAAAAAAGGGAGCATTCGGAATTAAAAAGAATGTTCGATCGTATTCTATTCTATTGGAAAATAAACTTTGTGGAATCAGCAGAAAAATCATTAAAAAAATGGTTAAAAACACAAAAGAAATCTTAGAATATTATGTTCAAACCTATAGTAGATTTTTTATACATTTATTAATTGATTTTTTTTGGATTTTTTTGGATTTTTTTTGAAATAATTTGTCTTAAATTATTTTGATCTTACCGCAATTTAAGTTTAAATTTAAGTATATAATTTCTTATTATAAGTATCAATTTTTTTAATTTCTTTAGGAATCTCAGGAATTATTTTATTAAATAATAAATCGATAGCAAAAATTATTGAAATATATTCACTTTTAAAATTCAACCAATCAGTTTCAAGAGGCATATCAGCTTCAGCATAAACATTTCCTTCATTATCCAGACTATAGGTAACTTCTGCATATCTAAAATTTGCTTGGAGTAATTTTTTATGTAAAAGATGTTCAATTTCTGGGTTATTTGGAATAGCCTCATTTATCAATAGTAAACATTTGGTTTCAATCCACTTATCACTGAGTCTAGTATCCACATTTAGAACTATTTTTTCCCCATTGGAGAATTTATAGGTTAATGGAATAACTATCTGATAATCCTTTTTATTTTCATGTATAATTTCTGGTTTTAATTCTTTAATAAATCCAAGTACTTTATCATAATACTTATTCAGATCAACTTTATTTTCTGACATAATTATAATCACACAGATGATAATATTTAATCTTTATCATAAAATTTTTTCATCTTTATTATAATTGTATTTTCAAAAAAACTTTTTTATATGGGCGGGTGTAATTGAGCCCTTATGTAAGGCTGTAGCTATCAATATTCCGTCGAGTCCTATATTTTTTATTTTAATTAGGTCATCTATTGATTTTATACCTCCACCTGTGATTATTTTAGAACTTGTATTTTTTAATATTTGATATACAGAGTCGCTTATACCTCCCATTTTCGAGCCTACTCTATAAAGATCCAGAATTATGAAGTTATTTATTCCCATTTTCTCAAAAAGCTTGACCATATTTAGTGCATCCAGTTCTTTCAATTCCTCACATTTACTAATATTTTTTCCTTGATATAAATCGATGCTAATAATTATATTTAATTCATTTTTTTTCCTAAATTCCAGTAGCTGTTCGATGAAGGCTGTTGAATTTAGGGTTTCAGTTCCAATAATTATATCAGTAATTCCATACTTAACGATTTTCTTAACGCGATCAAGTGTTGTGATTCCAGCATCTATCATAATTTTGATAGGAAATTTACATGTAATATCTTTTAGATAGTCAAATTCTTCAATATTTTTGGTAATAGCATCTAGATCAGCAATGTATAAATCTTTGAAATTGAATTTAGTATAAAAACTTTCAACTACATCAATTATTTCTGCCGAATCACATATTACAGATTTAATAGGATAATATTTATCTCTCTCACCTTGTATTCCCTGTACTACTTGTTTGTTTAAAACATCAATGACAGGAATTATTCTCATAATACGTGTTCACCTCTTATTTTAAAAAAACTACTTATAAATCATACATCTTCAATTCCATCATTTGTTAATTTAAACTCAACTTCTCCTTCGGGTAATACTGGGCTATCTACCAGTCTGGCAAGTCTGCGATTTCCTCTTATTACTCGTAGATAAACTCTTGTTTGACATAAATGGGCAACAATATTTCCTCCTACAGGCCTTACCGGATCTCCAAGAACAACAGAAGGATCTTCCATTACTTGATTTGTGATAACAACAGCACAATTATAAACATCTGCAAGTCGTTCTAATTGATGCAGATGTTTATTTAAGCTCTGCTGTCTTTGGTATATCGATTCGCTTCCAGAATACTCGGATCTAAAATGTGTAGAGATTGAGTCTATAACCAATAATCTGATATTGTATTTATCGAAAAATTCTTCAGCATTATTAACCAATTCTATTTGATGCTCACTATTATAAGCACGAGCTACTTTTATATTTTGTAATGCAGCTTTCGGTTCTAATCGCATTGCAATTGCCATAGATACGATTCTTTCGGGTCTAAAAGTTCCCTCACTATCGATGAACAGGGCACCACCTTCAAGTCCACCGACATCCCTTGATAGTTGAACATTTACAGAAAGTTGATGCACAATTTGAGTCTTTCCTGATTTATATGCACCGTAAAACTCTGTTATTGAACCTGTCTCAACACCACCACCCAATAAACTATCTAAACTTGTACAACCGGTGGTTATTCTATCAATTTTGGTTCGTTTATCATATAATATATCAGCGGGTACAAATCCCATATTACAAATTTTGCGAGATTTTCCAATAATTTTTCTGGAGAGTGTTTTAGATAATCCTGTTAATTCCACGAGTTCAGATGTTGTAAGAGTTGCCAATTGTTCAAATTTTCTTAAATTCAAATTCCATAATTGTTGCGCTACTGTTTGTGTTATATTAAGTTTATTTGCAAGTTCCTTTATTTTTTCCTTTTTAGTATTTCTCTCTAATTCTTCAATATTCTCAATAATTTCATTACTATCACTCAAAATTTTTCCACCCTTTTTACCTTTTACCTTTTACCTTTTACCTTTTATCAATATCTTTAATTCATTTGATTCAAATTCATAATTTTGCTCGTTTTCATCTCTACATTCTATAATTATTCCCTTAAATACTATCTTGCCAGGTCTTAATATTTTAAATTTTAAATAACTTTCAATTGATTCACCTGGGCCCAATTTGTATATTTTAAGGGTCTGTGAGTCTAATATCTTCATAGAATTTCTTGGTTTAAATAAAACCTTTTTTAATTTAAGTTCATAAAAATTATTTTTACTTTTATTTATTATCATATAATTGATTTGTAATTTAGAATCCACTTGAAGGTCTGATTGAATTGGTATTATCTTTATTTCAATCAGTCTTCTACCCACATTTTTGATGACTCTTTCTACTAAATTCTTCAATTTTTTAGGGCGATTATTAATTAAATCCAAGTTTCTCTTAATTTTAATCCAATCTAATTCATATAAATAATAAAATAATTCTTGTATACCATTATTTTCTAATTTTTCCAGTAGTTCAGGAACTTTATCTGCTTGATCTGCTAAGAAATAATAACAAATGCTATATTCTAAAAAATTTTTTCTATAATTTTGATTAATCTCCTTGTCATTATACAGATTCATATACAATATTGCAAATATTTCATTATAACTTGATTTTTCAACTAATTTCAAAAGATAATCTATGAATTTCATACTTTCAAATTCATTGAAATTAAAAATGTTGTATTTATTAAAGGTAATTAATAATTTAATCAATTTTAATATTTTATGTCTATCAAAATCAT
Organism: uncultured archaeon; assembly: GCA_964646355.1. GTDB lineage: Archaea > Asgardarchaeota > Lokiarchaeia > Helarchaeales > HEL-GB-B > HEL-GB-B. The sequence continues at coordinate 5,786 of CAZYEE010000078.1, forward strand.
TTAAATTAAACGGGATTTTTTCAATCTTTTCCCAGATTTCTTTAACAAGATTCTTTTCAACTAACTCATCTAGTAAACAATATGTAGATAAAAGACCAATCCTTGCACGTACATTTTCTGATAAAAAATTAGGAATAAGACGTATGAAAATCTCTCTATAAAATATAATTTTAAGTTCTTTTCCTATATATTGATCACTCAAAATTATTATATCATTTTTTTCATTAAATACTCCAAATCTTAGATTTGGCGCTATATATTCGGGAGTGATTGAAAAATATGGTAATCGTCTAAGTTGTAAGTTTATTTTATTACTTAAATTCTGATAAATACGTTTAAAATCCTGGTTAATTTGCTCTTTTAAATCCTCAATTGTAAATTCTTTTGGTTTTGGTCTTATAATTTTATAAATTATATTCGTGTATTTGATTATATTCTTCTTTACTTTTTCAAATTCCTCTTTCGTAAAATTTTGTCCCCCAACTATTCTAGCATCTTCTGTAATCTGATATACTCTGAATTCATTCTTATAATCCAAAACCATTAAATATGGGATACTTTTTTCTCTGCTTAGTACTGCAACTTGAGGCCCAAATCCTCTCCTAAATATTTGGGTATTTCTAGCTCGCCGTATTTCTAATCTGTCCGGTCTTTTACTTTTAAATTCTCTTAATGCAATTTCTTTTAATATTTTAGGAATCTCTCTAGTTCTATTTTTTACCATTAAATACACATAATGAATTATTTATATTATATTTTATACTTGAATATTATATTTTACATCAGAATATTTATAGATTCTATTATATTCTATAGATTCTAGTTCATTTTAAAAATAACGATTATCAAATTTCAATGGACTTAATTAAGTTTTACTATAAAAAGTTCAATATTTTTAAATAATTTTATTAAATAAATCAAAAATATCTATGTATTAAACTTAATCCATCAATCCAATTAGATCAAATTCATAAAGATTCAATCCTATTTAATATAAGTAATTTTCATATTCATTTGAATCTCTTATTTATAGATATTCATATTATATCTATAATTTAATGTTAGATTTCGCATAATTCTAATTTTTATTTTGTATTATTATTAAAAATGAATTTAAGTAACATTTTGAAAACTATATTGATATGTAATTATTTTTCAAAAACCTTTTTAAAAATTTCAAAATTATTCAACTATGTATATACTCCATTTAAAAATAGAAATTAAGTGATAATGATTTTTAGGAGTTTAATTTAGATTATTAACAGGTTATTTAAGATGATTTTGGAAACTGGCATCATTCCGATAGAATTTCTTATGGATAATGCAATTGATGGGATTATTCTTTTTGATTTGAAGAGTTATAATATACTTTTTGTAAATAATACTTTTTGTAATATTCTAAAAGTCGATAAATCAAAACTTGAGGGAATTAGTTTTCTAGAATTGGTGCCCGATTCTGAAAAAAAAAGGTTCTTTAATTACATTACCAAATTAAATAAATTATATGTAAGAGAGAAAAATTTTACATTAAAATTATTGAAATATTTTAAAGAACCAATAGAAGTTGAATTGATAGGAACTTTTAGTAAATATGACAGACATCATTCAATATTTCTAGGGATTGTTAGAGACCTTTCGAGAACTGCCAAACTGGAAAATGTTTTTACAGCTCCTACAATCAATTTTAAAGAGATTAGTGAAAGTATTAATGATGCAATTTGCATTATTCGAATAAATGGACGCTTTATTTATGCTTCTCCAAGACTTCCTGCAATATTGGGAAATATGGAAATCACCTCTGATTTTTATGACTTAATTCATCCTGAAGATTTGGGTTATATTAAAGATTATCTGACAAAAGCCGCCAAAGATAAAAAAGTTGTTTATTTAGATCCCATTGAATTCAGAATTATTCATAAATTTTCCGAATACATTTGGGTAGAGGCGAGCATTAGAAAATATTTAGATAAGTCAAATAGATTACTTGGATTTATTATTGTTCTTCGTGAGATTAACGAACGTAAAAAGCTTGAACAAGAGCTAAAAAATTATCATAGTGAGCTGGAGAAAAAGAATAAAGAGTTAATGGAATTAGATGAGATAAAATCTGAGTTTTTAAGTAATGCTTCGCATGAACTCAGGACACCATTAGTTTCAATCAAGGGTTTTACTGAACTTTTATTAAATGGTTCTTCGGGTAAATTAACTAAACAACAAATAGAGGATCTCTCTATCATTCTTAGAAACACAGAACGAATTATCAATTTGGTAGACGATTTATTAGATGTTTCTAAATTAGAATCAGGAATGTTCATTATTAACAAGAAGGACTTTGATATTGTTGAATTGGTTTATGAGTGTGTTCATGAATTACATCATCAAATTGAAGCTAGAGAACATAATATCGAATTGCATCTTCCAGATCATGAGATTATAGTTCATGCAGATCGGAATAGAATACACCAATTGATTACTAACTTATTGGATAATGCTATAAAATATACACCCAAAAAAGGAGTAATTGAAATTTACTTAAGAAAGGATGATGAGAAGATTCATTTTTTTATTAAGGATAATGGAATAGGGTTAAAACAAGATGAAATAAAGAAGATATTTAAACGATTTGGAAAAATATACATGCCTGATGAAGTAGATTTTGTTGATGCCAGAGGAACAGGTCTTGGGCTTGTAATATGTAAAGGAATCGTAGAAAAACATAATGGAAAAATTTGGGCAACCTCAGAGGGTCGTAATAAGGGTTCAGAATTTCATTTTATTATACCAATAAAATAAAAAATTCTAATATAAAGAAAAATCTGATTTAATAATATAAATTTTATAAATTTCATGTTTCCTTTATTTTAGAACTAATCTTTTTTTAATTATTTCAGATTATTAATTTTTATATTAATTGCATAACCTAAAAATTAATTTTATAAAGACTGAAATTATGCTAATGTCCTTGGAATTAACTAAGATTAAAAAATATCGAATCACTAGGGAAAAACTTTAATAGAAGTGTATAGATAAAAGGTATTAGAAGTTAAATAAATGATAAATTCTATTTAATTTTAAATAAAAAATTTATTCTGTATATAAATAGTGCTAATACTAGCAAACATATGATTATAACAGTTAAAAATATCAAATATTTCAGTTTAAAAATAATGAATTATGAGTGATGAAAATGGCTGAATTATCAGGTCAACCAGTATTAATATTAAAAGAAGGATCAAGTAGAAGTCGAGGTCGAGACGCCCAACATAATAATATTATGGCTGCAAAAGTAATTGCAGAAGCTATACGTACTTCTCTGGGCCCTAAAGGTATGGATAAGATGTTAGTTGATTCATTTGGTGATGTTACCATAACTAATGATGGGGCTACAATATTAAAAGAGATGGATCTCCAACATCCTACTGCCAAGATGGTAGTCGAGGTCGCAAAAACGCAAGATCAAGAAGTTGGTGATGGGACTACTACAGCTGCAATTCTAACAGGAGAGCTTCTTAAGAACGCTGAAGAATTGATAAATGAGAACATCCACCCAACTATCATTGTGGATGGTTATAGAAAAGCTGTAGAGAAAGCCTTGGAAATTGTTGATAATATTTCAATTGATATTTCAAACAATGAATCTATGCTATATACTGCAGCTAAAGTTGCTATGGGTTCAAAAATTATTGCAGAGGTACGTGATCTATTCGCAGATTATGCAGTAAAAGCCATAAAGGCAGTCCAAGAGGGAAATAATGCCGATTTGGACAATATTAGTGTCTTAAAAAAGAAAGGAGAAGGACTTGAAGATACGATTTTTGTAAATGGAATCGTGATTGATAAGGAAATCGTCCATGCGGGAATGCCTAAAAGAGTAGAAAATGCAAAAATAGCGCTTGTAGAATCTGCCTTTGAGATTACTAAAACTGAATTTGATTCAAAGATCTCAATTACACAAGTAGATCAGATGCAGGCATTCCTTGACCAAGAGGAAAAAACTATTAGAGAAATGGTCGAAAAAGTCGCAGAAGCTGGTGCAAATGTTGTCTTATGTCAAAAAGGTATTGATGATTTAGCACAACATTTCATGAATAAGAAAGGTATTGCAGCAGTTAGAAGGATCAAAAAATCTGATATGGAAAAATTAGCAAAAGCAACAGGTGCAAAAATAGTCACAAATATTCACACAATAACTGCTGATGATTTAGGCTATGCTGGACTTGTTGAAGAACGGAAGATTGGCGATGACGATTATGTTTTCATTGAAAACTGCAAGAATCCGAAAGCTGTTTCTGTAATGATCCGTGGTGGCACAAATCAACTAGTCGATGAGGCAGAAAGAGCATTTCATGATGCGCTCTGCGTAGTCAGAAACCTTATTAGGGTTCCAAAAGTAGTCTACGGTGGAGGAGCAGCTGAAATTGAGATTGCAAGGGGTTTAAGGCAGTATGCCGACTCATTAAGTGGAAGAGAACAACTGGCAGTTTCAGCATTTGCAGACGCAATTGAGGTTATTCCAAGAACTCTTGCAGAAAATGCAGGATTGGATATAATCGATATTCTTGCTGAATTAAGGGCTAAACATGATTCTGGCGAAATCAGTGCAGGCGTTGATGTAATGAATGGAAAAGTAGGCGATATGAAAGAAATAAATGTATATGATCCAGCAATAGTGAAAAAACAAGCACTTGAAAGCGCAACAGAAGCTGCAATTATGATCTTAAGAATTGATGATGTTATTGCTGCTGGCAAGTCCTCAGGTGGCGGACCACCAGGAGGAGGTCCTGAAGGCGGCGAATCTGACGAAGATTAATTTTTTTAATTAATATTTCAATAAATTTTTCTCATTTTTTATTGAATTAATAATTTTTATTGATTATTATTTCTAATATCATTCTAAAAAGCGTTTGTTTATACTATTTTTGTGCAATCAATGGTTAGCTCCTAATTTTCTCTTTAATATTATTTCTATTACATTGTTAATTATTCAATCACTAAATTGCTTTGATAATTTTATGTTTTTCCTTGCTATTTTTCATAATATTCATTGCTCAGAAAAAGGAATTTAATAAAAATAACCTAAAATACAATAATAATTGGCTATAATCCAATATTTGGAATGATTAAAAATGGTAGAAATAATTTATGATGCATTTGCCGAATGTTTTGATGGCACAGTTGTTCAGATCTTAGTTACAGCAAAAAATCGAAAATTACTTGAACGAGCTGTCTATAGCTTTACGGCATTACCCTCTACAGTTTTTGGTGATGCGGAAGGTGGAATAGTAAAGTGGGTAGGACCTGAAGATACAGTAGATGGAAGACCAGGTGCAGTAGTTCAGCTCTGGGTAATTGGTAAGGGAAAGAAAGCTCAAGAAAATCTATATGATAAATTAGGCAGACGTATGCGTCAAGGAATTCTTGTTGTTCCTACAACTGCTGTATTTGATGCAATTTCTATTGAAACTAACAATAAATTCGAAATGATGAATAATGTTGGACATTGTGGCGATGGATATGAAGAAATTATAAATATCTATGATAGAGAAATGATTAGTATCCCTATAATGATGGGGCATGATTTCCTTGTTGAACGTTTTATTCATTTTACTGATGGAATAATGGGTGGAAACTTATGGCTTTTTTGTGATAGCGTAGATTCTGCTTTGGAAGCAGGTGAACTTGCAGTAGAAGCGATACTAAAAATTGATGGAGCAATAACATCTTTTGAGATTTGTTCTGCTGGCTCAAAAGTAGAGACTAATTATCCTGAAATTGGTCCAACCACGAATCATTGGTATTGTCCCACGTTAAAAAATAAAATAGCGGACTCCAAAGTTCCCAATGGTGTGCAATCTATTCCCGAGATTGTTATTAATGGACTCACTATTGATATTGTTAAAGAAGCTATGAAAAAAGCCGCAGAAGCCGTGATGGATGTTCCAGGTTTAAAAATTATTTCAGCAGGAAATTTTGGAGGAAAATTGGGCCCCTATAAAATATATCTTAAAGATATTTTATAATGCTAACTCAAAATGATATCAAATAATTCAATACTCTATTTTTTTAGTAGAAATCCTCAAAAAATAATTTAGAATCCAATATAAATTAAACTCAAAGAAATAAAAATATTAAAAATTTGAATAAGATAAAAAAAGGATTAGATCTCAAAAATTTTTCCTTGAATTAATTCTACTTTTACCTCGGGAACTTCTTTTTCTGCCATTGATTTGAATTCATTAAGGTCATGATCCCATTGATGCATTGGAAGACAGATTTTTGGTTTAATATATTTAAGTGCTTCGATTCCTTCCTTGAAATCCATTGTGTATGTACCACCAACTGGTATCATAGCTACATCAATTGGTCCAAGATCCTTCATTTCATCGATAACGTCAGTATCCCCTGCGTGGTATATTCTTTTTCCTTCCAATTCTACTATAAAACCCAGCCAATTATTCTTTTTTGGATGAAACATTTTTCCTACATTATATGCCCTGACTGCAGTAATTTTTATACCATCGGCATCTACAGTATCTCCTATTTCAAGTCCTATTGCATTGAATTTTTTCAATTTTCCAACTGAACTTTTTGGACAGTAAATTTTAGTCCCATCTTTCGATACATTTTTAATACTGGTAGAATCTGCATGGTCATAATGATCATGAGATACTAAAATGATATCCGCAGGTTTTTCGTTTGATGTGATTTGATATGGATCAAAATAAATGACTCTACCATCATTGCTGGTTATCTGGAAACAAGCATGTGTTATCCACTTAATTTTCATAATTCTCACCATTTTATAATATTCTATAATACTCTATAATATTATTATTTAATTTATATATTAAATATTCTACTATAATCAAAGATTTTTTATTAAGAACTCATTATTTGAGTATTTAGAGATTTCATTGGGTTATTATTTAATTTTATAGCCTACTTTCAATAAAAATGCTTCTTTTTTGTATTTCGGTAGAAAAAAAATTCTTTATTATTTAAATATGAAATTAGGAAAATGTTTAATAATATAGGGTAATATCAATATGAATTGAATAAATAGATTTGATGAATTGACTGAATAGATTTAAATATATAATATCTTTATTTGAAAAATCTGGTAAAATTGTGATACTATTGAATTCTAATAATAAGTCTGATGGAATTTTAGCAAAAATTAAGAATTTCATTATAATGCCATTTTATTGGGCTTATGAAAAGAAATTATGGCGTCAAATTAAAAGTAAAGAAATGCCTAAACATATTGGTATAATTTTAGATGGAAACAGGAGATATGCAAGAGAAAGAGATATGCCACCTTGGTATGGACACGAGGTCGGTGCAGAGAGAGTTGAGCAAATATTAAAATATTGCTTTGAATTAGGAATTAAAATTATAACATTATATGCCTTTTCTACTGAGAATTTTAACAGACCTAAAGAAGAAGTAGAAAAAATTATGGAAATAGCAAAACGAAAATTCCAAGAATTAACTAATAATCCACTGATCCATAAATATCAAGTTAAAGTAAAGGCGATAGGAAGACTTCAAGAACTGCCCGAAGATCTTCAAAATGTAATTAGGGAGGCAGAAGAGAGAACTGCTAATTATAATAATTTTCAAATAAATATTGCCATCAGTTATGGTGGAAGAAATGAAATTGTCGATTGTATTCGTAAAATTGCAGAAAAAGTAAAAAATAACGAAATAAAAATTGAGGATATTAATGAAAATATTGTGGAAAATTTTCTATACACAAGCGGACTTCCTGATCCAGATGTTATTATTAGAACTAGTGGTGAAGAGAGGCTTTCAGGATTTTTATTATGGCAGTCTGCATATTCTGAATTAATTTTTCTAGAAGTGTACTGGCCTTCTATTCGAAAAATTGATCTATGGCGCGCTATTAGAACTTTTCAGCAGCGATTCCGAAGATTCGGAAAATAAAAATGAATAAATAATAATCTTTAATTCGGAAATGTACCGACTTAATTAATTAATTTTTTGTTTGTTTTTTC
>CAZYEE010000079.1:0-13676 GCA_964646355.1 uncultured archaeon
CATTATAATAAAATTTGAATTGATTAAGAAGTTGCATTACATTTCATCTTTTTTTTTACTTAATATATTCATTAATTCTTCTATAAAATTCTTTTAACATTTTATTTTTATCTTTAGATCTGGTCCAATCTGAAATACCAATGTTCAATAAACCAATCCCCATAGGTGTAGGCGTTTCAACAACCAAATGAACAATTTCAATTTCATCATTAACTTTGGAGAGTATTTTTTCTAAGTGTTCAATTTCCAATTTATCTTCGATGATCTCTCTGTAAGCTTCATCAAGAACAGGAAGACCTGAAATATTAGCAAAATTGATTAAAAAATCGGCACTTACTTGCTGTTTTTTGGCAGATTTGGTATAACCTTTATATTTTCGGAGAATCATAAAAGATCTTATAGCATTTATTCTAAAATAACGTTTAAGAAACTGACTATTCCAGAGCGCATCTTTTAATAAATCATAAAGGTCTGCTTGTTTAATTAAATCAAAATATCTCTTAAGATTTAATTTAATATTATAATTAAAAATAAAGCTAAATCCAAGATCACCAACTGAGATCATCATATTCCTGATCTGTCGTTTCGAAATTAGATAAGCTAGTGCTCTACTTAATCCCTCATTGAATTTTAGTCCATAACAAGTATGAAATAGAAAATACTTTTGTCTATTTATGTAATCCGTATATTCTTCAATTACAATTCTATGAGGTGTAGGGATAGATTTTTTACCCAAAAAATGGATCTGGGTATAATATAGATTATAGATATTTTCTGCACTATTTTTATCACAATTATATTCAGTTGTAAGCCAATTAATTATTTCTCTTTTTGATAATTTATCAATAATATTGATAATTTTTTCTTTAAATTTAAGAACCTCAACTCCGAGATCAAATGAAAGTGGAAGTCTCTCTGAATACCAGTGTGGGATTGTTGGATTCTTATTTGTCATATCGACATAAATTTTACCACCTCTTCTATATCTGAATTCATAATTCTTTCCGCCTAAAACAAAAATATCCCCCGGTTTTAATCTCTCAAGGTAAATTTCATCTAAATTTCCAACGAAACGTTTATTAGATCTTGTGTAAACATCGCATGAAAATTCATCAGGAATAATACCTTGATTGGTAAGATATATAACTCTGCTAAGTTTACCTCGTCTTCCAATCATTTTTTCATCTTTATCGTACCATATTTTGGCATAAATTTTCCGGTCTTCCATCCCAACATAGTTTGCAGCAAGATAATCTAAAACTTTTTCGAATGTTTCATCTTTTAATTCATGATAACAATAAGACCGTTTAATCACTTTTTTAAGCTCATCTACTTTCCATTTAGAGTTTATTGCAGCACCCCAGATATGCTGAATTAATATATCAAGAGCGTTTTTCGGGATATGGATTGCATCAAGAAAACCTCTTTTTGCCATATTTATCATTACAGCACACTCTGTTAGATCATCTCTATTCATAACCAGTACAATTCCTTTTGCGATACCACCTATTTCATGACCGGATCGGCCTATTCGCTGTAAAAGTTTAGTAACGGATTTGGGAGAGGAAATTTGAATTACTAAATCAATATATGGCATATCTATACCAAGTTCTAGGGAGGTACTTGTGGTAACAACTTTTAATTCACCTTTTTTTAATTTATCTTCTATAAACAATCTATCTTCCGTTCCTAATGATCCATGATGACACCCAGAATTATGGTCTCCATAATAATTGGGAAACATTTTTCTTAAATTTAATAAGATACTCTCGGCACCATGTCTTGTATTGGTAAAAATGAGAGTATTATTATGTTTTTGTATATTTTCGTGTAAGATTTTATACATTTGTGTTTTTATTAGTTCATCAGGTGCATTTATTAGGTCTACTGCAGGTGCAACAAGTTTTATCTTCATTTTTCTAATAAAACGGGTATCAACAATTTCACAATGTCTCAATTTACCGGAATCATCATAACCTACTAAAAATTTCGCAACTTCGTCTAATGGCTCGATCGTGGCACTGCATCCAATTCTGGTAAAGCCTTGGGCTAATTCATATAATCGTTCTAAACTCACACTCAAATGGACTCCCCTTTTTGAATCTGCAAGGGAATGTATCTCATCAACTATGACCCATTTTACGGTTCGTAATTTTTCCCTGAATTTTGGAGAATTTAATATAATTGAAAGAGATTCAGGTGTGGTATTGATAATATGTGGAGTTTCAATGATCATTTTGGATTTTTTACTTGATGATGTATCTCCATGCCTAATCATATGTCTTATTTTTCCGACTTTATTACCTAACTCATTACTAATTTTAAAAATCTCATCTAATGGTTCTTCTAAATTACGTTTAATATCATTTGCTAATGCCCTAAGTGGTGAAATATAAAGGCAATAAACAGAATTTTCAAGTTTATTATTTTTTGACATCTGTAATAACTTATTGATTATACCTATAAAAGCCGCAAGAGTTTTTCCAGTCCCTGTAGGTGATGAAATTAGTAAATTTTTATCTTTTAATATTAACGGAATAGCTTTTTGTTGAGGTGGGGTAAAAAGACTTCCAATTACATTAATTGTATTATAAAATTTCCTTAGAAACCAGATTTGGATTTCTTCCTCTAATAAATCTAAAACCTCTAAATCTTTTTCATTTAAATTTTCTTTTAATTCCTTAAAACTGCGGTCATTAATAGATATCATTTGAAACGCTTGGCTTTTTAATTGTAAATAAAGCAAAAATTTTAGTCTTAAAAAAAATCCATATTTTATAAAATTTATAATTTTAAAGTTACAAAATTTTCATCCATCTAATAAAAAATTGTCCGATTCTACATTAAAAATTGAAAGGTTTTTTATTGATGAATTATCTATTAAAATATTTATTGGTTTTTGTTTTCCATTCTATAAATTTTCCGCCATATGATTCAGGATATTCTTTATATAATTGAAAAATTTTATTGCTTATATTAATTACCCGGTTAAGTTTTAAAAGTAAATCAAATCTTGAAATCCCTCTAATTATTCTACCTATCATGTCAAAAGTTTCAAGTTTGATAGGTTTATAGTTGTATCCACTTTTAATATCAGCAATCTTTAAAATTTTCTTATCAAATAAAAAATGAATTTCATATTCAGTCAGATTTATCAAAAATTTTTTAATAATATCGAGGGCTGCAAATTTCGCACCTCTATTTCGAATATATTTTACATTATATTCCCATAATTGTTTAATAGAAAAATCCTTTTTTTGTAATGCTTTAGATATTACATCTGATGCAATTAATGCCGCATTAATACAAGATGCTACACCACAACCATTTAATGGATTAGTTTGGAAAGCAGCATCCCCTATTATAACAAGCCCATTTCCGACGAAACTATCCAGACATCTTCGAATAGGTAATTTAGCAATATAACCACCCATTACTATTTTTTCCCCTATACATTTGTTTCTTTTTATTAAATGATAGACCAAATCTTTTGGATTAGGTTGTTTAATGTTTTTTCTTAAGGGAAGCCCTCCAAAAAAGTCCACTAAACCGTCCTGGGAATAATTCTCCCAAAAAATGCCTCTTTTATAACCGAAGTATGTTTTAAATTCAGATTCACCATTTTTAATTTTATTTCTAATTTCTCGATAAGCAATCATGATGTCTCCTTCGGAAATATGATCATTCCAATATGAACTTTCACCGAACTTTTTTCGAATCACAGCATTAAGACCACTTGCATCTACCACAATTTTAGAACGCATTTTTAAGATTGAGTTATCTTTTAATGATTTAATTACAACACCCTCCACAAATTTATCCTCAATAATTGGACTAAGTGCCTCCATATTACCTTGAATATTTACTCCAATATCCTTAAGTAAGCTAATTATCCGTTGTGAGTATTTTTTTCTATACAAATTTAAATCATCAGGTTCTATCGTTCCAATTTTCTTAAATTTAGACGTATAAAACGTAATTGGAGTAGTCTTGAATAATTCATTAAAATTTGGAATAAGTTCTGGATATTTGAATTGATCAAAAATATTTTTCTCTACCGCATCCCACCAATTATGACCAACATCCTCTAAACTCTTTTTTTCTAAAAGCAAAATATTATATCCCGCTTTACTTAAAATATATGCAACTACACATCCACTTACACCTGCACCTACAATGATCGTATCAAAATAATCATTCATAAAAGATAATAAAATATTTCAGAATATAATAATTCTGGATAACAAAAAAGTAATGAATAAACAAATACTGCATAATGTTAAAATGCATTTATATATTAAATAGCAATAAAATAAGATTTAAAAGATTGTCCTTTTAATTTTTATTCCTAAATATTTAGGATTTCTTCGACTAATTTATTAATAATTTGGTTTACTTTATCTTCTGGAATATCAAAATGAAGTCTCTGTATTTTTATTTTATCGATAAGTTCTTTTTCTTTTTTCTTTATATATTCAACTAATTCATCTCCTAATCTCTTAGCTCTTTCTTTTGCTTCATTTATTTCTTTCTTCTTAAATTTTGCTACGTAATCTTCAGTTATTCTAATTAGTTCATCGGCTATTTCTTTAGCATTATTTATTATATCGCTCTCATCTTTTTCAATTTCTTGAATAATTTCAAATAATTCTTTCAAACAAATCACTTCCACATTAATCTAATAATATTAAATTTTTGAAGATATCTTCGGGTTCTAAGCCATAATTTACTCCATTTATAATCGAAATTAGATTTTTCGCTTCAAATTCTAGAATCTTCAGTGTTGATATTGGGTATTCTATACTAAATCTCATTATACTATTTTCTATATAAAACTTTAATTTAATTTTATTTAAATATAAATAAAGCATTTCAATTGAATCAATTTGATCAAAATAGGGATCATTTTTAAAACGCTTTTTTATTAGTTGCAATGCCTCCTTAAAGCTTTCAGTCTTTATTAATTTATCATAAAATATTTCGGGAGATAAAATAGGATCATGAACAATTAACCTGAGAATTTGATGTGATTTTAATCCAAAATGTTTTGAGCGCATTACTGTTAATATATTATATATATCCGCTTCTAATTTCAATAGATTTCTAATAAATTTATTGTCCAATAGTTTTAAGTTTTTTGCTTCTTCGATTAATAGCTTAAAATAATCGAGATCTAAAAGACAATCGAATAGATATATTGTTTTTGTATCCTGATAGGCATGTAATGCTTCTTTCAATGCAGATGAATAAAAATCGATTTTTATAGAATTAATCAAGTCGATCAAACTACCTGAATAAATTAATTTATTGAAAAGATCATACCGATTATATAAATGTTCAATAGACATATGGACTAATTTATTAATTTCATTGATTGAAAGATTAAGAATTTTTGCTTTTATTAATTTCTTAATATTTTGTATTTCAAATTTAAGACCCATTGTACTTAGAAATTTATTAATAACTTCTGGAGATGCTTTGATCATTTTATTATATTTTGAGATTAAAAACTCTTCAATTATAAATTCTAAATCTTCAGTCGTCTCTGGTTTTAAGTACTCTATTAATTCCCCATATTTTGTGTTCTTTAAATTTTCAATAATATTTTTAATTGATTTTAAATTAATCAATGAATTAAGATAATCTCGGCTAAATAAGAGAGACTTCTCAGCACCTACTTTTGGAATTAAATATTCAATTGAGGAAAAATATTCCTTATTCAACTTAATCAACACTATTCATTATTTTTATTATACCATACCTATTAGTTAGACTAAATGGACTGAATTTAATACCATCACCAGAATAGAATTTAGTAAACCATTCATAATAATGAAGCCTAAGGTCTTGAATTAATACCATCAAAAGTTCAAAAATTATTACCATAATATTTCCCAATACAATTATTACATAACCTAAAACATTCATTACATTGGCGTATAATATTCCTACTGGATCAGAGGGAATAGTCTGAACGAAAACCATTCCACTTATCTGATTAATAACCATTAATAATGCGATATGAATTAAACTCATTATGAATATTCGTGTAAATGATACCAAATTACCTATAACTGAGATTGAAGTTTCCATGATATCTATAACTGATTCCATACCAATTTCTCCGCGGCTTTGATCCTTATAAAATTTAGAAGGCATTAAGATCTTTAAGATAATTCTACCCATAAAAAGAATGATTAATGCAGCTAACGGAATATAAATTGGTCCAGCTAGCCAAACATTGATATCTAGACCAAAAACAAATACAATATAAACACAAGACACATATAGGATAATTTTTGGGATGGATATTACAAGAATATTCACAGATTCATTTCGTAAATAATAATTTACTCCTGATATAGTTATACCCACAATAATCATTATGAGTCCAACTAATATTGAGAATTTTAATCCAAGGGTCAAACTTGTAAACGGATTAAAAAGGAGAGGTGTTATTTCATATCCAAAAATTTCACCATATAAAAATCCTGATATTGTAGATGCTATGCCTGCCATAGCTATAATTATCAACAATTTTTTATAAGATTCTTTTAAGTTAAAAAAGAAATATAAAACTAAACTTCCTATTAATAAACAAAGTCCATGACCTATATCTCCAAACATAAGTCCAAATAATATAGGAAAAGTAAATGTTAAGATTAATGTGGGATCAATTTCTTTATAATTTGGAAGCCCATATAATCCAGTAATAAGACCGAAAGAATTAACAATTGGTGGATATTTATTACGGGTGGGTGGTTTATCCTTTTCAGAATCGATTTCTTGTTGAAAAATTATTATTTCATTATTTGTTAGATTAATTATTTCATCAATTAATTTTTTAGCATCTTTTTCAATAATCCATCCTTCTAAATAAGCAAAATCCTTAGTAAATTGAGTAATGGAGTGAATTCCTAGAATTTTTTCGATATTAGTTAATATTTCAATATAAGCTCTAATATAGATATAATTATTCTCTAATAAATCTAATATTTTGGATTCATAATTATTAATTTTTTCATTTATTTCATATATTCCCTCAGTTATCTGATTTAACCTTTCTATTTCAATTTTATGAACATCTTCTATATATATTACATTATAATCCTTGAGAATTTTATTAATCTGAGCTGTATGTTCAGAACTATAAACTACCATAAAAAAGGATCTTGTTTTTGTAATATTTTCATAGTAAAAAATTACGTCAAAAGGTTTGAATGCTTTTTCAAAATGTTTTATATTTTTAGTAAAAAGAATTCCAAAATTTACATTTAAAAATCTTAAATTTTTTAAGAATGATAAATCTGTGTCTAAATCCAAAAATTTTCTGAAAATTATTTCGAAGAAATTAAGTCGTTCTAATTTTTGTTCCAAATGATGTATATTTTCTTTATATTCATTATATTTTTTTTCAATCTCAGTAAATCTTTCATTAATTTTGTTATAGATATCAATTAAATCCTTACCAATAATTAAATTCTTTTTAGAGACTTTGATAGGCTTTTTAACGTTTAATCTAGGGTCTAAATTTATTATTCTTTTTTTAAGTTCTCTAATGTTATTAATCGTAGTTTCAGAAACTTTCTCAATATGATAGTATGGCTCTTTCTTGGGCTGTATGGGCTGATAATTTCTTAATTCACCTACTTTTTTTATGATATTATCCAATTGTGTTCTATGCACTATAAACGAGAGTTTTATCATTTTTTCAGGTCTTAGTATTTCTAATCCCTCACTTTATATATAAAAAAAATAAAGGAATATAGATATTTAGAGATTCATAATTATAAAAATGCCGAGTACCAAACCGTATATAGCAATACCTTCTGCAAGGCCTACTACGATCAAAGATCTGAAAAATATTTCAGGTCTCTCTGCTGACGCGCTTAATGCAGAAGTTCCTGTCCTTGCCACAGCATAGCCGCCTCCAATTCCATAAGCGGCAGCAGCTATTGATAGCGCTATACCTACGTTACTGTTTTCAATGGTAAATGCAGCAGAAGCCACTGGCAATGAGCATAGGCCGATTGCTAGCATTATTAAAAAGTTTACGACACTTAAAATTATAAAATTTCTTGGACTTTTTTCTATTTTCATTTTTAATACCTCCTAATATTTCTTATTTATGTTGTAATACAAAAACTGGGCAATTTGCAAATTCAATAATTTGGTTTGCAATACTTATTAATCTAAATGATTCTGAACCTTTTCTTATTCTATGGGTTATACAAACGAGATCAATTTTATTTTGAATTATAAATTTGAGAATTTCATCGACTATCTTACCTTTCTTTATGAACGTATTAATTTCCATATTATATTTTTCCGCAATTTTTCTAATACTAGTTATTGCTTTTTCACCTTGTTTTTCAAATTTTTCTTCTATTTGATCTGTAGATATATTTTGTTTAATACAGATTTTGGAAATATTATCCATGTCAACTACGTAAAGGCAACTTAATCTTGCATCATTCATAATGGCTAATTTTATACCATATTCTGCTAATTTTAATGAATATTCACTACCATCGGTCAATATTAATATATTATCAAAAATTTTTACTTTCATTTTTTCCCCATCTTATCTTTTAATATTTTATGAATTGAAATTTCATAACGTTCTTTTTCTTCCAAAATAAATTGGATTTTTTGAATCATTTCCTCATATTCAGGAATTATTATATTCTCTAAGGCACTAATTTTTTTTCGAATTTTTTTAATTTCATTAGATAATCTAACTAAAACATTTTCTGTGGTCGCTAAGATGCAAATCTTTTTTAGGGCATCAATAAATGATCTGCGAGTTTTTTCCAATTGAGGAGTAGTATCTAATAAACTATAATCTAATTTAATATTAAAAGTTGTTTCTTCGGGAAATATTATATCAATTAAGGAGACGCCAAACCTGCTATACTTCTTAATCTGAAAACTAAAATCCGCCTCACAAAAATTCGCGATTAATTTAATATTTTGTTTACCATTTTGGACATAAGTTTCAATTAAATTTCTATAAGCTATTTCAAGTGCATTTTTAACGTCATCATATTCTCGTTTAAAAAATAATATTATATTTTCAAGTTGTTTTCTTAATCCTTCATATTTATCTTCCAAAATATCATGACTTGATTTTAACAATTTCACTCTATGTTTAAACATCAATAGATTTTGTTTATTAACAGGGACATTAATACTCAAGAAATTTCACCTCACATATACCCTTTAAAATATTTTTCAATATATTTAGTGTTTATTCTACTAAGTTCAGATTTTGGAAGAATTGAAATTATTTCCCATGCCATGTCAAGAGTTTTTTCAATAGGCCGATTTTCTTTCCAGTCTTGTTGTAGGAAGTCATTAATAAATCTGCGACCAAATTCAAGATATAATTTATCAATTCCTGATAACTCCTCTTTCCCCATTATTAAGGCTAATTCTTCGGTTGTTTTGTAATGAGAAAAACATGCATATAACTGGCTGGATAAATCTGCGTGATCTTCACGAGTTTTTCCAGCACCGATACCGTCTTTCATCAATCTAGAGAGCGAATCTAAAACTTTTATAGGTGGATATATTCCTACATTATATAATTCCCTATCTAATACGATCTGACCTTCTGTAATATAACCGGTTAGGTCGGGTATTGGGTGTGTAATATCGTCATTTGGCATACTTAATATTGGTAGTTGTGTTATTGAACCTTTCTTACCTTTAATCCTACCCGCTCGTTCATAAATTGATGCAAAATCTGTATATAAATATCCAGGAAATCCTTTTCTGCTGGGAATTTCACCTTTTGATGATGAAACCTCCCTTAAAGCTTCGGCATAGGCACTCATATCTGTCAACAAAACAAGGACATGCATATCATGGGTAAAAGCTAAATATTCAGCAAAAGTGAGTGCTATTCTGGGTGTTATCAATCTTTCCATTGGCGGGTCGCTCGCTAAATTTAGAAACATCGCAACACGTTTTAATGCACCTGACTCCTCAAAGACATTTCTAAAAAAATGCACTTCATCTTGATTAAGGCCCATTGCAGCAAATACAATAACCATGTCTTCAGAATCTTTAATTGAAGCTTGATTGATTATCTGAGCTGCTATTCTATTATGTGGCATACCAAAACCCGAAAAAATTGGTAGTTTTTGACCTCTTACCAATGTAAACATACCATCGATAGCTGAAATACCTGTTTGAATAAAATCTTCGGGATATTTTCTCATAACAGGATTAATTGGTATGCCGTTTATATCACGATATTCGTCATAAATAGGAGGAGGAATCTTATCTCTCGGTCGACCACTTCCGTCAAATATTCTACCGAGCATAT
Organism: uncultured archaeon; assembly: GCA_964646355.1. Taxonomy (GTDB): domain Archaea; phylum Asgardarchaeota; class Lokiarchaeia; order Helarchaeales; family HEL-GB-B; genus HEL-GB-B. The sequence continues at coordinate 10,334 of CAZYEE010000079.1, forward strand.
CAGTAGATACACCAATCTCAAATGTAGATCCAGTAAATTTTAATTTGGTATCTTCCAATGACAATCCCAATGTATTTTCAAAAACTTCAATTATCGTATAATCTTTGCTAACTTCGAGAACCTTACCATTTCTTACAGTTCCATCTGGGGCTATTATTTCAACAGATTCATCATATGATATTTGTTTATTGTACTCTAGAAATAATAAAGGTCCAATTATTCTTTGAATTCCTTGAATTGTTATCGATAGCTTCAAGATTACATATCTCCTTAAATCTTCTTAAATTAATTCTCTCAATTCTTTATCTATTTCATCATACAGATCAAAAATTTGTTTATATTTTTCATTTGGAATTGATTTAATACGTTTTAATTTCTCAATAATGGGGAGCTCGATAATTTCACCAATTGGGACATTAAACTTCATAATAATTTCATTTGCTTTATCATAAAAGTCAATAATTACTTTGAGCATTGCAAATTGTTTTTGTAAAGTAGTAAATTTCTCGATAGGATCTAGAGCGTTTTGTCTAAGAAATCCCTCTTTTAATATTTTACAGACCAGTATTATTAACCTTTCAGATTCTGGTAATCCTTCTTCCCCAATAATTTTTATGATTTGTTGTAGATTATAATCTTTTACCAGTAGTTCTAGGGCTTTTCTCCTGTATTCATCGTGCTGTTCATCAATATTTTCTTTATACCAAGTTTTAACATATTCATAATCTTTGGAGAAACTATTTATCCAATTAATGGCTGGGTAATGGCGAGAATAAGCAAGTTCTCTGTCTAATTGCCATAATGCTTTAACCAATTTTATTGAATATTGTGTTACTGGTTCTGAAAAATCGCTCCCTGGTGGTGATACAGCGCCCATAATTGTTAATGAGCCATATTGTCCATTTAATGTTTTTACTTTACCCGCTCGTTCATAAAAATCAGCTAATCGCGAGGCTAAATATGGTGGATATCCTTCCTCAGCAGGAATCTCTTCCAATCTTCCAGAGATCTCTCTTAATGCTTCAGCCCATCTACTAGTTGAATCAGCAATTAAAGCCACATCATATCCTTGATCTCTATAATATTCGCCTATCGTAATCCCGGTATAGATGCTCGCCTCTCTAGCAGCAACTGGCATATTGGATGTATTAGCAATAAGAATTGTCCTATTCATTAATGATTTTCCGGTCCATGGATCTTCTAATTTTGGAAACTGATCCAATATATCTATCATTTCATTACCCCGTTCTCCGCACCCAACATAAATAATGATATCAGCATTAGACCATTTTGCAATTGTTTGAAGTGTCATTGTTTTACCAGTTCCAAATCCACCTGGAATGCATGCGGTCCCTCCTTTTGTGATAGGAAAGAAAGTATCTATGATTCTTTGTCCGGTAGTTAATAACGTATCCGCTTCTAATGTTTCAATACATGGACGAGGAACCCGAATTGGCCAAACTTGGTAACCCTTAATATTGTATTTTTTATCATCATCTACAATTATTGCAAAATCTTCTTCAATTGTATAGTCTCCTTCATCTACGATATATTCTACAATACCTTTTATTCCAATAGGAATAAGTATTCGATGTAATATTACTTCAGATTCTTGAACTTCACCAATTATATCGCCTTCGGAAACTTTATCATTAACTTTAATTTTAGGAACGAAATGCCATTTTTTATTCCGATCAAGAGGTTTTATTCTAGTTCCTCTTGGTATAAACGCACCAAATTTTTCTCCTATAACGGTCAACGGTCTTTGAATACCATCAAAAATGGACCCAATCAATCCCGGTCCCAATTCTACAGATAAAGGATGCATTGTAGTAAATACAGGTTCACCTAATTTAAGGCCTGATGTATCTTCGTAAACTTGTATAAAAGCAGTATCTCTGTCTAATCTTATTATTTCTCCTATTAGCTTAATTTCACCTACTTCTACTAAATCATTCATTTTACAGTTATGCATTCCTATAGCTTTTACTAATGAACCTGAAATGGATGCTATTTCACCTACTACTGAGATGTTTCATTCCTCCTTTGTAAAAATCATTCTAGATATTTCACGACGAATGTATTCTCGTTTTAAAGTAAGAATTTCCTTTATTGTATTATTTAATTCTACATTTTTCTTGGGTAATTTAATCAAAAAACCACCAATTACATCATCTGGTAGAGTTTCTTTTGAAATCTCAATTTTTACTGTTTTATCCTTTAAGCCCTTCTTGATTTCTTCAAGGTCTATATGTTCAAGATCATATTTTTCTAAAATTAAAATGATATGATTTTCTCCCAAAAAATTAATTGATTTTATAATAAGTTTATTTAAAAAATTCCTATATTTTTCTGAATTTTTTAATTCTCTAAGTTTAATTATAAGTTTATCAAAAATTTCCTGGATAATCTCCTCTTTTTTCATTAATAATTCTTTCCTAAATTCTTGATATAGTTTAATTATAGTCTCTTGTGCGATTTTGATCGTCTTTTTTTCAGTAGATTCATAAATCTTATTCACTTCATTTAATATCTCTATTTTTGTTTTTTCTAACATCTTGATGGACTTTTCTTTAGCTTCTTCTATAATTTTTTCTGCTTTTTCCTCTGCAGACTCTATTACCTTTTTTGAGAGCTTCTCTATTTCCTCTTGTAATTGTTTCTTATCGATCATTTCTATTCTTCTATCTAATTATTTTCTTCAATAAAGATGATGAATCTAGATCAGGGAGCGTTTCTCCTATCCCCGGAATTGTAGTAATTAATACATTCAAATTTTTTAATGTAAAATCATCAAGAAAATCCTCAATTTTCTCTGCTATCTTATTTTCAATAATAATAAATGATAATTTTGCTGATTTTGAAATATCTATTATCTTCTGCTTAGCCTCATCCGGATCTTCTGTAATTATTCCTTTAATCCCAATTAATTGAAATCCTATTACAATATCGCTACTACCAATTACATGAATAGACAATTAAACTCCATCTTCTATGAATTTTAATAAGTATTATAATAATTTTATACTAAGATTTATCCATATTAATTAAATCAATATATAGAATAATTAAATTTCTAAATTCTTGCTTATTTCTAACTAAATTAATATTCCACTTTCTATTTTTTATATTCCATTTTCTATTTAACCCATATTTCTGGTTATTGATGTTATTTTTTAAGAAATTAATCATATTGTACTCACATAAATTTGTAATAATATATGATATAAAATAAAATTAATGGATATTGAAAAAAATTAATCAAAAATAAATTATATTTAACAATAGGTATTATTTATTTACATTTTAATTATAAACGGGAGTTCAAAAGTATTAAAGGCAC
>CAZYEE010000080.1:0-13664 GCA_964646355.1 uncultured archaeon
CGAGAAAGTGCTTGAAATAACATATTTGGAATTTCTCTATAAAATGTACCATGCCAGTATTCGCCGTTATAGAGACCTGGTAAATCAGTGGATGTAATTATTTTGGTATCATCAAGACCGATCCATTCAATACATCCGGAGGGAGATGTAGGGCATGTTCCTAATAATCTCGTCTTTAACGAGCAATAATTTATATTAAAACCTTTTAAAATCTGAGGAATTTGAGGATGTAATGAAGTTTCGGTGCAATGATAGATTTTTACGGGTATTTTAAGTTTCTTTAATATTCTAAGCCCATATTCAAATTGTTTTATATTAGATTCTGGCCCAATGATTAAATTATAAGGTTGAGAATAAGTTGGATTTATAATCTCAAACTGTCCTGTTTTAAACAATTCAAGGAATTTTGTAATATAATTGGGATGTGTTTCCATTAGCCATTCAATACAGCTTATCGCAATTTCAATGTTATAAGGTATTCTATTTACAATTGCCAAGTTCATTATATCTAGTAATGTAGATATTGCAAATACAGGATCATCGAATTCACAATATCCGATATTATCGATAACAATACCACCATGTCCGCCTACTATAAATGCAATTTCGGGAGAAACGTACTGTTGGATAATTTTTTTCAATTTTTTGAGGATATCTTTAAAAATTCTTAATTTTGATTCGAGATTATTATCGGGTAAATTTTTTAGTTCATTAATCTTTTTTAAAAGTCTCTTTAATTTTAAATGTGTATTTTTCATTGGAATTTTTTCTATAAATGATTTAATTAGCTTAAATACTTCCTCCATTGCTTGAATATCATTATTTAAATCGATGGTATCCAAATTAATATTTTCAATTGTCAAGATTTATCACAATATTCAATTATTAATGACATCTAAGATCCGGTTAGGATTAAGCAGTTGAATTAATTGGGTAATTGGTTTAAATAATCAAAATTTAACTTTAAAATTTTTAAAAAATTTCATTCATCTACAGGGATTTGAATACTAGAGGGGAAAATACATGCTTTGGGTGATTTTCCGTAGATTTTTTCCAGTTCAATAATGAAATTATCAAAATTTTTATGAAAAATAGTTTCTTTTGGATAAAAATGATATACATCCGCTTTATTCACATTAGGTGAAAAAATACCAAATAGATATTTTTTTAAAACAGTCATTCCTAAAATGGTTTCACCCCAATTTTTATAGAGTCTGCATCCAGTTTCTGCAAGAAGTGAATGATAACCTCTACCTTCAGTTGCAGCTGTAAGTAATATTAGTGCGGACTTTCTTTTAAACAATTTTTTAGTGGATAAAAAAATATTGAGCCCTTTTGTCGCTTGAGATAATTCGGTATCTTCAGGATATAAATTAAATAATCCGATATCAAATTTTTGATTTGATGGTATTTTTGTCATATAAACTTCTTTTGCTACCTCGATTGCTTTTCTATGCGCGTCAATGTAATGACCTGCAAATATTGAGGCGATTCCTCTTTTTAAAGTTGTTATGACATTTATACTAAAATCTAGACCAGTTTTTGAACATATCTCCTCAATATCTTTTCTCATTTCTGTGATAAATCCAAGCCCTATACCGATACCTCTAACCGCAGCTTGATGATTACTTTCAAGAGTTTGAATACCACATATTCCTGGTAATACGATTTTTGCTCCACCTCCAAACCCAGCTAATGGATGTGGAATTACTGAGCCGATGGAAATTTTAATATCAGCGTTATAGTAGGTCTTGTTTAAATAAATGGGAGTCCCTCGGCTTGAATTTCCTAAAAATATTAAATTCTCATAAGGGCAATGATTTTCAATATTAAATCTATCTACAATATTCATGCCTAATTTTTTAATGAAATCAGAGCGATTCATTGGACGATGTGCACCCACAGCAAATAAAATTGTAATATTTTCATCTTGAATTCCGCTATTATTCAGTTGTTCAATAACTACTTCTGTAATCAAACCAGCGTAAATAGGCCGAGATATATCTTCAATAACAATTACAGCATTCTTTTTTCCTTCTGCTATTTCATTTAAAGGAGGAGTACCTATAGGATTTTTTATAGCATGTTCTATTTCCGTGCGGCTAGTTATTTCTTTATGATTTTTCATATTAAAAAGTTGAACTTCCCATGAATCAGGAAATTCTAAAGTGAAATCTTTATCAGAATACCAAGCAGCCCAAGGAATTTTAAAAATTTGAGTCATTTTATGGACCATTTATATTCTTATTATTTGTTAATAACTTATTGAAACTATAGAAAAATTATTTAGGATTCAAATTTAATATCCAAATCTAATTTCAATATTCAATGATATTTAATTCCATTAATTTTTCTTTTGTAGGTATTCCGTTTTCATCCCAGCCTCTTAATTTGTAGTATTCATTTAACATAGAATCTATTGTTAATTCATGATTTTTTGCGGGACCTTTTGATAGTATAGTTTTTAATTTAGGTGGAATTTTATCAGCAGTTCGATCAATTCCACATCGTACATTAAATATTCTCTTTAAATTGAAAATTCGTTCACCTATTTTCAGCAATTCTTCAAGTGAGATCCTTATTCCTAAATAATAATAGATGGCATCTAATAACAAATCAAAAATATTATCAAGGATTTGAGAGCCAGATGAAATAGTTTGTCTGCAAATGCCAAGAGCATTATTTATTTCAGACAGATTTTGAGAGATTATAATATCTTTTGCGAATTTTGGATCATCATTAGATCTTATTCTAATAGGTACATCTGTTGGAATACCAAAATATTTTGTAAATTTAGCAAAACCTGAATATATATCGGATCCAAACCCTCGTAAATGACATGCACCTCTATTTGATGTAGCATATTGAAGTCCTAATGGAAAATTCGCTCTTGGATCATGCAATGGAGCTTCTAAGCCTTTAATTGTAGTGGTTAATTTTTCTGCACCTTTTCCAATTTGTTTAGCTGCTTTTTCGGAGCCTAGGCTCAGAATCTTTCCAATTCCTTTTTTATTACAGATTAATTCTGTTAATTTAATGATCGATTCAGGATCGCCCCATTCTAATGGAAAGCCTACATCTTTCTCAGCCAAAATGCCATTTTCATAACAATCTAATGCGAAAGCAACAGTACAGCCAGTTGAAATAGTATCAACGCCCATTCTATTACAATAATCGTTAATATATGCGATAGATTCAATATTTGAGTTAAGACACATAGAACCAAATGCTGCAACAGTTTCATACTCTGGTCCCGCAGCATTCTTTACTTTATATGGGCCTTCTTTAACTTCAACTTCTCTTCCACAACTAAAAGGACATAAATAACATGGACGTAATTTTACCAGTAATTTATCACCAACTACATAACCTGAAATTCTTGAAACTTTACCCCATTTACCAAGCGACCAATTTTTGTGTGGAACATCACCAATCATCTCAAAATAATCTATTCCATTTGTCCCTATACCTCTTAGAACACCTGCCATTGGCGAATTTTTGAACTCATTAAATAATTTTTTAGCAATTTCTTTAAATTTAGGTTCATCATAATATTCAATTTTTTTTGTGGATTTTACTGCAATTGCTTTTAGGTTTTTTGAGCCCATTACAGCGCCCATTCCCGTCCTACCTACTGCCCTTCCGTGGTCATTAATAATACATGCTAATGGAATTTGTTTTTCACCGGATGGGCCTATACATGCTACTTTAAATTGTTTTCCAAGCTTGGATTGGATAGTTTCAATGGTTTTTTTCGTATCAAGCCCCCATAAATCAGTAGCATCCTTTAACTCAAAATTTTCATCATCAATTACTAACATAACAGGTGTATCAGCCTTTTTCTTAAATATCAGCCCGTTAAACGAGGGTCTTAATTTCGCGCCGAAAAAACCACCTGAGAGCCCTTCACCATATATATGGGTTAAAGGCGATTTACTTGAAACTGAATAAAATCCTGAGCAAGGATATGTTGTCCCTGTCAGTAATCCAGTCATGAAAATTAAAGGTATTTCTGAAGAATTTGGCTCAACGGTATATATCTTATTTTTAAGTAAATAGTCGATAGCAAATCCAGGACCTCCTAATAAAAAATTTGCCATATCAGTTTCATATTTCCTTACTTCAAATGATTGGTTCTCTAAATTAATTTCTAAAATTTTTCCAAAACTTTCTTTATTCATTTATTCAATCAACTCACGGTAATGGTCTTTCTTTTTCGATATCAGCTGGATCTCTTCCTTTCTCAAGCTGCTCAAACCACCATTTATCTGCAGATATAATTTCTTTTGCTTTTTTAAGTACTTTATCAATATTTTCTTTTTTTACTATAACTACACCATTAATATCTCCAAAAATCAGATCGCTTGGCTCAATAATTCTTTGTCCAAATTTTAGAGGTTTCATTATGGAATCCATATCAATTATCATTCTTCCTCGAATAGAGGAACATATGATGCCTTTTGCAAAAATAGGGAATTTTAAAGCAATAACTTGAGCTATATCTCTTACTGCACCATTAACAAGTCCACCTCGGAAACCTAGACCTTGGAGCATCCTGCTTGTGCTCTGTCCAAGCCCAGCTGCAATCATTTTTCCACCATCCATATCGATGCAAACTATGGGATATTTAGGTACTTTATCAATAAGTTTTAATATTTTTTCGATAATATTTCGGTCTAATGGCTCATCTGATTCTATCATTCTCATTGTGCCAGCATACCCGACCATTCTAGCGCCAGGCCATATAGGTCGAAAATTTGAATCTAAAAATCCAGGCTCTAATCCTAGTTCATCAATTGCATCGGATACAGCACATGTATATAAACGTGAATATTCCTCCACATAATATTTCATTTGTTTTCGATCCACTCAATTCACCGAATTCTACTAAATTAAAATGATTATTATTCAAAATTTTTTCAAAATAAATATTTAATATAATAATTATTATATTTTTGAATTAATAATTACTATCTTTAAATTAATAAAAAATGTTTTGATTATGATTTAAAAAAAGATTAGACTGATTTAAAATGGAAAGAGAAAAACTGTCTTTGGGAAAAAAGATCTCCTTTGCTATTGGAAATATTGGTGGGCTTGCAATAAACCAGTCTACAGTTTTATTATTATACACATATTATTTCTTATACTTAGGCGTCCCACTTTCTGCACTGGAAATTAGTTTAATTCTTGTAATTTATGGAGTCTGGGATGCGTTAAATGAGCCATTAATAGGGCATTTATCAGATTTTACAAGATCAAAGTTTGGCAGGCGTAAACCGTTCATTATGCTAGGTATTGGGCCATTAGTTCTTTTTTCGTTTCTTATATACACACCACCCGTCAATAATTCACTTTTATGTTTGATTTATCTATCTCTTATATTAATTACATATGAATTATTTGTTACAATGGTAGTGACCAATTGGTATTCACTTTTTCCTGAATTAAGCTTGGAGCAGAGTGAAAGATTATCAATCTCAAGATACCTACAGATTTTTGGGCTTGTAGGATTGATTATAGGATTAGGTATCGCACCGCTAATTGCAGGATTGTTTTCAGAACCGATCTACGGATATTCAATGATGGGATTAATGATTGGATTGATTACGGCAGTTTCTATGATTCCAACTATATTATTTATTAAAGAACGAAAAGAATATCAAGTAAAAAAGGTTGAGAAACTAAGTTTTTTCAAGTCTATTACAATAGCGGTGAAAAATAGATCGTTTCTATTTTTTATTTTAGTTCAATTTCTATTACAATTATCCTATGCATTAGTAGTATCTAGTCTACCATTATTTTTCGAAGGAATTCTTGGTTTAGGATCTCTGGAATATTCATTGCTCCTTTTAGCTACTTTTTTATCAGTATTACCAAGTCTGTTCATGTGGACTAAAGTAGCGGATAAATACGGGACTAAAAAGGCATTAATGATATCTATGCTCTGTTTCTGTGGAGCATTTTTACTATCATTTATAATTGTAGACATAATTACTGCTCTAATTGTCCTACTTATCGCAGGTATTGGTTTAGGTGGCTTAATGTTGTTTCCTACAATACTTCTAAGCGATGTTATCGATGAAGACCAATTAAAAACAAAAAAAAGAAGAGAAGGAATCTACAACGGTGTTTCTGGGGTTATCGTCAAACTTTCTTCCGCTATAAGCTGGGGAATTATTGGTATTGTACTGACTTTTTTTGGGATACAACAAAGTAATTTGGAGACCTCTACTTTAACATTATTTCAACAGTTTGGATTAAAATCACTAATAAGTTTAATTCCAATTGGAATAGTACTACTCGGATTATTATGTCTGCATTTTTATCCACTAGCAGGTGAAAAATTAAAAACAGTCAAACAAAAGGTAAAAGAATTAAACCAAGAATTAGCATTGCAATATAAAGAAACTAAAAATAGTGAATGAGATTAATAAATCAGTTAATATAAACAAAAAATTTCTTAAAAAAAAGAAATATAAATTAAGAATAGATCAATAATTTCAATCCACTATTCCAAAATTTTTATTTTGGTGATTAATTTAAATATAAATAAACATTAAGAGGATCTGTCAATGAAAGAAAATCACTATTTCGCATTTGTAAATTGCACAATTTTTGATGGAAGAGTAAATTCCGAAATAATCCCTGATGGAGTAATACTAATTCATCTTAAAAAAGAAGGAAATAAAAAATTTGGATATATAGAAAAGGTAGGTAAAAAATCAGAAATAGAAATCTCAGAAAAATATAAAATAATAGATTTAAAAGATAAATTTGTTATTCCAGGACTTATTAATGCCCATGCTCATTTAACTGGGGATGGAAAACCACGAAAAATTACTACAAAAAGTGAGAAGGAAATCAAACGATTATTATGGATTGCCAGAAGATGGATTGGTAAAAAATTAATTAAAATGATGATGAAGCGAAATCTGAAAAATGCTCTTAATTCGGGTGTAACAGCTATTAGAGCTCTCGGTGATCCATATTATTATGACCTTGAAATTCGAGATGAAATTGAAAAAGATAAATTTTTGGGCCCAAGATTATTGGTAGCGGGAAAAGCTTTATGTATTACGGGAGGACATGGATGGTATATGGCACATGTGGTGGATTCACCATGGGAAGCAAGGAAAGCTGTTAGGGAAAATGTAAGAAAAGGAGTGGATGTGATAAAATTAATATCAACTGGAGGTGTAATGGATTCTAAACGACTTGGTGAGGCGGGTAGACCTCAAATGACAATTGAAGAAATCTCCGCAGCATGTGATGAAGCCCATAGAGCCGGATTATTAGTGGCGGCACATGCAGAGAGTATTTTAGGTGTAAAAGAAGCATTACTTGGAGGCGTTGATACCATAGAACATGGCGCGGATCTAGATGAAGAATGCATTAAGCTATTTAAAGAAAATCCTAAAACTTTACGTGGGTATGCTAGTTTAATCCCAACATTATCAGCACCAATTAATATCAGTGAATGGAGCACAAAAGAGCTTGAAATGAGTGAAATACAATTACAAAATACACTTCTCATTAAAGACGGAATAATTAACGGTTTTAAAAAGGCTGTTAAAAATAATATTTCAATAGGAGTAGGTACCGATGCTACAGTGACTTTTGTTACTCATTATGATTTCTGGAGAGAACTAGTATTTATGGCGCAATACGGAAATTTAGAACCAAAACAAGTTATTCATCTTGCAACCTTGGGAAATGCCAGAATTCTTGGTATAGATAATATTACGGGGTCTATTGAACCTAGTAAATCAGCAGATTTCGTGGTACTTAACGGAAATGTTTTAGAAGATCTTAACTATTTAGAAAAACCATATATGATAGTAATAAGAGGTAGGATCATAAACAGACCAAAAATTAGAAAAATTAAAAAGATCGAAAAATTGAAAAGAAAAAAGGAGAACATGAAAAAAAATAAATGATATTAATTATAAATTTTAGTTATTCTATTTTTAAAAATCTAAATAAATCGTTTAAGTCATTTAAGTCATTTAAGTCATTTAAGTCATTTAAGTCATTTAAGTCATTTAACTTATTTAACTTGTTTAACCTATTTAACCCATTTAACTTACTTAGCTCGCTTAACTCATTTAACTCACTTGACTTACTTAACTCATTTAATACATTTAAATTCTTTAATTTATTTAATTTATAAGAAAAACAGAATAATGAAATATAATTATGAATCATGATAAAAATGCTATTTTGGATAATTATTGGAATGATTATTATATTATTTATTATAGTTCTTATTGTTCTTGGATTATCTCGTGTTAAAATTAGTCGTATAAAAAATATTGAGGGTTTTGATAGCCCAGAGGTAGCTAAAGCTTTTGAAAAACAGACCAAACTGCTTCCATTCAGATTACTTTATAAAAGAGTAATTTCTGAATTAAAGAAGTTAGATCCTAAAGGGACAGTAGCAGATGTTGGATGTGGTGCAGCGAATGTTCTTATAAGGCTTGCAAATAAATATCCGAATTTAAAATTGATAGGTATAGATGTTTCTCAAGAAATTTTAGATAAAGCTATTATAAACGCTGAAAAAGCAAATGTGAAAGATAAGATTGTATTTAGGGTTGGAAGTGTTGAAAAACTACCTCTAGATAATCAATCATTAAATTATATAATAAGTACTCTATCGCTTCATCATTGGAATGCACCAATAGATGCATTTAAAGAATTCTATAGGACATTAAAACCAGGCGGGGTTCTGATTATTTTTGATTTTCGTAGAGATTTACGTAAATTTTTCTATGGTTTCTTAAAATTTATCACAAAAGTAATCGTTCCTAAGCCGCTCAAGAAAATCAATGAACCATTAGGCTCTGTAAAATCCAGTTATACAATTAATGAAATAAATGAATTATTAGAGAAATCTTCATTTGAGAATTATGAAATTAAACCATTTCTTGCCTGGATGTTTATAATAGCAAAAAAATAATTATTTCAATTATATTAAAATTAAATCAATAGAATTACATAAAAAGTAGAATTTGATAAAAGTTTTGGATAAATATTTTTGAATTAAATGGATTGAATTTAAATATTAGAGGACAACTCGGATCGCCTTTTTTCCATTTCTTCAATTGCAAAATCAAGTCCAAACTTTTCAAGGGATTCTTTTGTTGGAATTCCAAACTTGTCCCAACCTCTAATAGAGTAATATACATCCAGAAGTTCATTAAATTTCTTAGGATCGATTTTTTTGCCTTTGAAACTACCGGAGGGTACTGGATCATAAAATACTCTGGGTGGTGGCTGATCGTCTCTTCTTGAAACTCCTCGTCTCACATTAATAGCTCGTGTTAAGTTATAAATCATTTCTGATTTAAATAGTAATTCCTCAATGTTAGATTTCACACCTGTAGCACCTGTAAAGAAATCACCGTATAAATTTATATCAATATTAAACTCAATCCATGGAAATCTGCAAACACCAAGGCAATCCATTAAAGGTCGAATATGTTGATGAAAACAAACCAATTTTGCAATTCCATGGAAATCCGGGTGGTTCATCATTTCGTGATAGGCAACCCATGCTCGATTATGATGTGCACCAATATCGCAAGTGGCATATGCTAATGTCATTCCAATCAAAGCTCTTGTATCATAACCAGATTGCTCCAGACCTTTACATTGCATCGCAATTCTCCTGGTTTTCGGCCATTTTTCTATTACTTTATTGACACCAAGAGCCAAAATTTTACCAATACCTTTAGCTCTGGCAATTAATTCAATAAGCTCATGCATGACCTCCTCATTACCAAAACTAGGTTCAAGTCCATTAAATTCCTCTTTTGGAATTATATTTTCTTCATAACATTCCATAACAAGCCCTATTAAATTTCCTACGCTTATTGTATCCATACCATAATAATCACACAAATAATTTGACTTAATGATATTATCAATATTTGTAATGCCACAATTAGATCCAAGCATGACGGTATTTTCATATTGAGGTCTTGCGTGAATTTCTCCTTTAATATCTATTACACCTTCACATGCAATGGAACAAAATAGGCATGTTTGTGTTTTTTGATCTGGAAATCGTTTTTCAAAGGTTTCTCCACCTATTTCCATATATTTATCATAATCACTTTCTTTAAAATTGTTGATTGGTAAGATTTCTTTTAAAATAACATCCTCTACTAATCCCATAGTACCTCTTTTATGCCAGATTTTGATGGTAGGTTGATTCAATAAATAATTATTAGCAATTTCAAATGTTTTAATTATTTTATCCATATCAGCAAATTGTAAGGTATGTGTACCATTACACGCAATAGCTTTCAGCTTTTTAGAACCCATTACACAACCTAATCCAGTTCTACCGGCATGTCTATGTTTAGTTTGAATATTTGCACACCGTACCAGGTTTTCTCCTGCTATTCCGATTGTCATTACCTCAAAAAGTTCGTCCCCTAAATCTTTTTTAACAGACTCTTCCGTCTCAAATGTATTCATACCCCAATAAGATGTGCCATCTAAGATTTTTACTTCGGAATCATAGATAGAAATAATTACAGGCTTTTTAGATACACCCTTGATAATTAAAATGTCATAACCTGCTTGTTTTAATCTAAGACCCGCAAGTCCGCCCATATTTGAATCACCGTATATATTAGTAGCTGGTGAAAGCGCTGTGAATGCCGTCTTACCCGATCCAGGTGCTAAGGCACCTAATAAGGGCCCAGTAGATATTATTAGTGGATTGTCTCCACTCAAGGGATCCGTATCCTTATCGGTTAGGTCCCATAATAATTTAGCACCAAACCCTCTACCTCCAATATAATTTAGGAGATCTTTACTCAACTTATGCTTTTTAATTCTTTCATTCGATAAATCGATCTCTAAAATATTGCCCATATATCCATAGATCATTGTATTCACAGAATTTTTTGTGATTTGATATTAGTGATAAAAATGTATTATAAATTGAAGAAAAAATCATAACATCATATATTATTTTTGTGATTAATACAAAAATTTGTTTGATTACAGCAATGATATCATACCCGCCATATAGTACCAGAAATAAAAGGAAAGAAGACAGAAATAGAATTACGTATATTTTAATAAGTTGTTTAAATTTTTATTTAGATTATGCTTAATTTTTTTCCATTCATTTAACTGGTTAAAGAAAACAGAGCTAATAATAGGAATTTGATCGGTTAAATGTTCGATTTGGTTATCATATTTATTGATTTTTTCTTTTATCTCGTTGATTTTAGCTTTAAATTCCGAATCTGTAAAATTTTTGGCATTGGACTTTAATTTGTCAATTTCTAGATTAATTTCGCTATAAATCATTTCAATAATAGTGTCAATAGTAAGAGAAATTGTTTCAATAGCTTTGGGCTCATCAAGTATTATTGGACAATTACCGTGTCTATTAATTTTTAGTTCTTTAAATATTTTTTGATCCAATACTTTATATTGAAACACTTTATCTGCCAACATTTCAATTGTTGGTAAAAAATTTAATCCAGTTTTGAAAGAAACTTCAGAATAACCTTGAAATTTGAATGTATTAAAAAATTTTTCAATTTCATCATCAGGGACTTCTTTTTTATGAAAAAGATCAGCTTTAGTCCCAACCAATATTATAGGGACATTAGGAACATTTAAAGCAATCATTTCCAGCCAGTTGGGGAGTTTATCAAATGATTCTTTATTAGTTAGATCAAATAAGAGTAAGACGCCTGAAACTCCTTCTAAATGTCTTTTTTGAATACTTTTGTATTTATTTTCTCCTGTGAAATTCCAGATTATCAGTTTTATTTCCACATTAATATTTTGGAGCACTTCGACCGCAAAAGATACGCCGTATAAATTTTCATGCATTTCGGATGTTTTTGTATCAAAGCTTTGGGTACATAATTCATTTAATGAACTTTTACCGATGTTTGGTTCGCCTAGAACCGCAACTTTGAATTTGTATCTATCTTTGTCCATTATTTATACCTGATTTTAGTTATTATTTATGAAATAATAAGAATTTTAATCATTGCGTCTGAAAAATGAATTATAGAAATCCATACATTTTACATAGATTCCTGAATCAAGCCATTTTTTACCCCCAATGAAGTGAATTCCTTCATTGTATATATTAAAAAGGTCTTCTTCTTCTAAAATATTGAG
This sequence comes from uncultured archaeon, assembly GCA_964646355.1. GTDB lineage: Archaea > Asgardarchaeota > Lokiarchaeia > Helarchaeales > HEL-GB-B > HEL-GB-B. The sequence continues at coordinate 12,166 of CAZYEE010000080.1, forward strand.
GATATCAGATTTTGAAACTCCATGAAACAGATTGTTATTATAATTTTTTTCAATGATATGTTCAAATTCCTTAAAATTTTTGGAGTGTTCAGAGATCTGTGTTGATTTTTTCTTCTCAAATAGGTGAATAGGAACAATATATTGAAATCTAGGTTTCTTATCTAGAAATTCCACGATGTAAATTGGAAGATAGAATAGAGTAATAGATTCAGAATTTAATGGCATATCGTCAGTAATTTCAATACCATACTCTTCAACTTCTTTTTGTATATCAATAACATACTTAATTAAAATATTATAAGATTCGTGAATTCTAGATTTAGCATTTAATAGTATGTCTTCTTTTTTATCTAAATCCTTAAGTTTTTCAACTTTCACTTTATCCATTTCAGAATACTTTTTGTCAAACTCTGATTGATACTTCTGGATTTCATCAACTGAAAATGAGTTATTAATTAGATTAATGAAATCATCAAGGCTATTTATTTTTGAATCGTAGTTATCGATAATGCTGGAACAAGTGTTATATAGATTTTTTAATGCTAAATTAATTGCATGGACCATTTTTAATTCATATTCAATAAACTGCCCCATCTTTAATTCGAATAATTTACCGAATATCTCTTTTAATTTAAGAGCATCATCCTCGTTCATTTTTTTATCAATTTTTTGGATATCCTCAGAAGTATTAGATGCTTTAATGATGAACGGAATTAGTTCATCCATAAAATTGGGAGAAATCAAGCCCTCTAAATTGATTTTTTCGCCCCTTGATTTTACCAAATTCTCGACTTTTTTGGAAAACTCTTTAATCTTATCGATAAACATATCGGAAGTAGGATCACCAAGGATCGATGATGGGTCCATAGAAGCTATAGATTCAATATCCTTTAACCTGATTTTTTCACTAAATAGCTTTAAAGCATCAATAATCATTCCAAATTTTTTTGTTATAGGGATAAAATAGAATGGATAATATAATTTGCCAATAAAATTTAATTTTTCCTTCTTTTTTCGTTTTAATTCAGCATTAATTAGTACAATTGCGATTTCAATTTTCTTGAGTTCTTCATCGGATAAATTAAACTCATCTATTATAAACGGACTAAAAATTTCTTCTGGCATTTTAATCAATACCTTCCTAACAAATTAATACATTACAAATAAACTTTCACTAGCTATTATAAACTTTTATATTTTTAACTTTCATGAGCTTAATCTTTTCTTTCTTTATCGATTTGCATTACTGATTCCTATAAATTAACAATCGATTCGAAGAATTTGAAGTTAATTTTGGTTGATTGTTTCCTCTAGGAAATACTGAACTTTTGGCATACAGTACCATTATGAATGATAAATAATCATGGATATAAATCATTAATGCTGCGGAATCTTCTTTGCTAATTCCTTCTTCTCCTAACCCAATATGAATATGAACTTCCACAAGATCTTTAAACCATGTTCCAAACAGCCCAATCTGATATGCAACTCGTTCATTC
>CAZYEE010000081.1:0-13555 GCA_964646355.1 uncultured archaeon
TTCCTTTTATATTTACCTTTAGCTTCTCTACTTCCTTTTTTTCTTTATCTATACAATTCACCTCATTGATTTATATAATGAAAAGTAATGTTATTTTAAGTTTTTCAGGGTATTTAAATTTAACAGATTTACTGTAATTGAATTAACTGTTAGGTAATATTAATTTTTGAGTAAATTTGGTGTTTTAACTCTTTTTTATGATTTTTTGCAAGTATCTAGAATATTAAAAGAATTTTTACGTATTTATAGAATTAACAATACACTCACATAAAATTATTAAAAAATAGAAACTTTTCAGCAGCAGATGAATATGCTTATTAATTTTGAAACATTTTTTAAATCTATTTTTATTATTTGAATAATGTAAAATGAAATATAAGGTTCTGAAAATTTTCCAGCTAAGAAAATTTATAAATTTTCTTTAATATAAAGAATAAATTACATTCAGTTTCTCGATTTTTCCCTCAATACTTTCTTTTTTTCTTTATATATTATTAATTTTAGTCTTCATATCTTTTTTATTTATGCTGCTAATTTGCTATTTTTTAAATTATTTATCAATATTTTCCATCTTTCGGAATAACATTAATATCAGTAAAAATTTTAAATAAATTTTGAATTGTCTTATTAATTACTAACAACATAAAGATGATATTATGACTGAAAAATTTGAGCCATATATTCTAGGAATTTTTTGTAATTGGTGTAGCTATGCGGGTGCTGATGCAGCTGGAACATCAAGAATGCAACGACCTGCTAATCTTCGAATAATAAGAGTTATGTGTTCAGGTCGCGTAGATGCAACATTCATTCTAAAAGCACTAGAAAAGGGCGCTGATGGCGTATTGATTTGTGGGTGTCATCCGGGCGATTGCCATTATGTAGAAGGTAATTATAAAACTGAACGTAAAGTTCCAATAATTCAGAAACTTATTTCACAATTTGGAATTAATCCTAAACGAGTTAAATTACAATGGATTTCTGCTTCGGAAGGTGTGGAACTAACAGAGTTAGTAAAAGAATATGTTGAGGAAATACGAGAACTAGGACCTAATCCTATGAAGAAAGAAGAAAGAGAAAAGTGGGAAAAAGAAAGAAGTAGTTAAAATTATAATATATTTTATTTATTTTATATTTTCAAAATTGTAAATTAATTTTCTTGTTTTAAATTTAAATTTATATCTAAAATCTATTAAAAAATTAATAGAAATAATTAAATCTTTTTTTATAATTAAAAATTCTATAAAAAATTATCTTACCAATAGAATTCAGATTTGTCTATTAATTTTAGTGAATCAACCCTTTAAAAAATTCTAAAAAAATTGTTAAACTAATTCAAGGATTATTAAAGAGAAAATACAATAAAAAGGAATATGAAAAAATGTAGAATAAATAAAAAAAATTAAGTTAAAGTCCGATTTTTGACATAAGTTCTTTGGTTTTTACCGTATGAAATTTGAGATTTAATTCATCTGGAGTTATGCCCATAGCTAAAGCAAGCAATTCGGTTAGATACAGGACAGGGATTTTATAGTCCTTATCAGCGGATTTCGATAATACACGTTGTTTGGTATCAAATTGGGTAAAGCATGCGGGACATACAACACAGATACAATCTGCACCTGCTCCAATAGCGCTATCTAGTTTCTTTTTTAATACGGCAAGGCCATATTCTTCATTAGCATTTCCAGCTCCAGTACCGCAACACAAAGTTTCCTCTTCATAATCAACTGGAGTAGCGCCTACAGCTTCAACTAATTGTCTTAAATACACAGGATTATCAGGATCATCCCAATTCATAATTTCGGGAGGTCGAGCATAGTGACAGCCAGTATGACAAGCTATTTTTAGATTAATTGGTTTTTTGACCATGTTTTTTATTTTATCAACACCTACATCTTCAATTAGTACTTGTACGAAATGTTTAACTGTGATATTACCATTATATTTTTTGTTTACCTTGGAGAGGATATCATCGATTTTTTCTTTTTCAAGAGGCGATGCCTTTTTAAGTTCATGTTGAACAGCTTTTAAGGTTTGTGTGCATCCATTGCATAATGATACGATATCTTTTCCTTCCTCTTCTGCGAGGCATAGGTTTCGAGCTCCAAGAGCTAACCAGCTTTCCTTATCAGTACTCTGAAAACCTACAGGATCAGGACAGCATGAGAAAGGTGCATCAGAGGTTTGTACTCCTAATTTTTCAAATACCTTTCTTGCAGCTAATTCAAGAAATGGTAGCCTGTTGGGGATAACACATCCAGCAAATAATTTATACTCTGCCATTATTTATCACCCTTAATATTTACTTAATTTTTCCTCCAATTTAGTTTCTTTAAGAATAGTTTTTACTTCATCCTCAAATCCTGTTGGAACATCAGGTAATCCCATCTGTTTTCGTCTTCTTTCGATTGCTGCTTGCATTGGAATAGCTTTACCATGTTCTAAAATGGTTTTAGCTTGAGTAATATAGTATTCAGGCGCTTCACCTGCTTGTACTGAGAGATTTTTAACGATATAAAATATCTCAGTTAACTCGATATCTTGTGGACAAATAAGATCGCAGGTATCACAGACTTGACAGCCCCAAACAGCAATATTGTTTGGTGTTCCTATTAAATTGCTTTTTAATCCTAGATATGAATTTAATATAACATTTCTAGGATTATAAGCTCCATCAGATACTTCATTCACAGGGCATACATCATTGCATCTACTGCACTGAAGACAGTAATGTAGTGTAGCATCCATATATTTTCCTAAGACTATTCTCCTAAATTCTACATCCATTGCCATTTTTTATCACATCCCGGTATCATTTTGTTTCTTTTTAAATGGAGATACAGAGGTCATAAATCTATAAAATTGACCCGCAGGATCGGGTATTTTTTCAGCCAAATCAGGAACACCCAGTGCTGTGGAAATTGAAGCTATTGACGTGGTAAACTTACCACCTGCGTCAACAATGTTTGGAGATGGCCCATAACAACCTAAGCATGGACAATTCGCTTTAATGCATAATGCACCGCAACCAGCTTTTGTTACTATACCCATGCATAAATAGCCTTGCTCCAATAAGCATTTTTCTTGATCCTTTACTCCGCCCTCGTAATCTCGTTTTAAACCTTTCAAAGATTTGTCCTCCTTATTTCTAGGACAAGTGGCACAGACTGTCTGCTCTGTATAATGGAAATGATCACTCTGACTTACAGCATATAACAAAACTCCGATCTCCTTTGGATAACCACTTAAATCATAAGCTTTTATTCCGCCTTCAATAGTTTTCACTGAATAATCAGCTCTTTTATGACCCAATGCTTGTAGAGGATCGCCTTTAACATACATATATCCTAAGTTTGGTATCTTAGCATATAAGGTGACAAATTTTAAGATCTCCCCTACTTCGTTTTCAGACAATTTTTTGGTCGATACCAGTTCTACAAGTTTTTTAGCTTCATTTTTTGCAATATTTTTGGTAGCTCCCGTGCATCCATAACATACTTCTCCCTTATTAGGACATTTAAGCTCACAAGTGGCGCTTGTTAATGCACCAAAGCATAGGATACCTTTATTAAGAAGGCATTTATCACCTCTTAATTCACAGATATCACAAATACTTTTATCTGAGGGTTCTGTAGCAGGGAGCGATAAGATATATTTGAATGCAGCGATTAAATGATCGGTAATAGGTGGGCATCCGGGAATCCAGATGTCAACATCGATTACCTCATGAACAGCAGGAATACTTTCCATAATTTCAGGTACATTTTCACTTGGATAGCCTTTTGTTTCGACGATGGTTTCAGCAGTAACATATTTTCTTTCAATTAATTCTTCTTTGGAATAGAGGTTTGCAAGACTCGGGATTCCTCCAAAACATGCACAACTTCCTAGTGCCACTACAACTTTGCATTTTTGGCGAACTAATTTAGTATTATGAAGATCCTCGGTAGTACGTATACAGCCTTCAATAAAGCCAATATCAACAGAGCCATCCGGTAGTGCTTCCAAATCCTTGTGCTTTAAATCCACTACTGCGGGGAAGTAGACCACATCTATATTAGTTAAAACGGTTATTAAATCGTCACCGTAGTCATCGATTAATGACTGATGACAACCCCAGCAGCTGGATAATTGCATAAAACAAACTTTTGGTGGCATTTTTTAAATTCACCTATTTTGAAGTATTTATGTTATTTTTATTATATAATTTATTTTCTATTTATTTTTCGTTTATCAGTATTAGTTCTTATTCTTTCTGAATAATTATTTAAAATTTTTTAAATCTATTTTTAGCCAATATTTTGTTGTTTAAATTTATTGATTGTTTTCTGTATTATGGGTCTTAGAATGAAATAATAAATCTATTTATTAGCTATAGCTTGGAAATAATATGTTGAAAAAATATTATAAGGATTGAAATAATTAAAAAATTAGAAATGTTTTTCATATTTTAATCATCTTAAAATAATTTAATTTTAAAATCACATCTAATAATAGCATTTAAAATTAAATATTTTTATTTATGTGAATTAATTTTAATTAAAAGATCATTTTACCATCTAATTATTTCAAAAGTAATTCTATAAATAATATTATGAAAAAGAGGTATATACATACTCTATAACGCAAGGTAAGGTTTATATAGTAAAAGTCATATATTAAAAATAACAAAATACAAGCTCTTGAAAATATCTATATGGTTGGTAAAAATGATAAAAAGAGTGAAAGAGTTCAGTTCAACAGCATTAATTGCTAAGGAAAGAAGTTTTTTAGAAAAATTTGAATCAGAAATCTTACGAGGTATTTCTACATTAGTTATATTGTCAATAATTAAAGATGCGGGCTCTGAAGGAATTTATGGATATAAGATTTTGAAGGAATTAGAGAATAAAACTGGTTCAATTTTAGTAATAGAAGATGGTACTTTATATCCAATATTAAAAAAATTAAAGCTAGATGAAATTATTGAGGCTGAAAAAAAGATATCAAGTGGAAGAGAACGTACATACTATAAGCTTACCGATAAGGGATTAAAAATCTTTTATCATATGCAAGGATTTTTCTCTAAATTGATCGAATCTATTGGGCCCTTATTAGATATTGAAGTAAGACTTAAAAAAGAACGATTTTTGTTTTGTCCAAATTGCGCGAATAAAATAGATATTAGCGATACAGAAGTGAGGTATTGTGAAGCTTGTGGACTAAATATAGAGGATTTGAAAAGGAGGTTAAAAGAATGAGAGAAATAGATGAAGCTAATAGATTAATAAATGAATTTCTAGCTGAAGTTGAATTAAGACTTCCATCTTGGTTAAAAATTAGAGAGGAAGAATTAGATGAAGTATTACAGGAATTAAAAGAACATATAGAAGATAAGGCTCAATCATTTGTTGATCAAGGAATGGCATATATCGAAGCAATTAAAAAAAGTATCACAGAAATGGGAAACCCTGTAGAAATTGCAAATGAATACAAAAAAAGAGGAACTCCAAAATATTATATAACCGTTGAGCTCTGGAATTTATATATCAAATCCTTGAAATTGATACTTGCATTGATAATTCCAATAATGTCAATTTTTATTGCACTAGATGTAGTTATTACAATTTTAGAGATGGGAAATTGGTTTGATTCTTTATTATCAGGAATCGGAAATTTACTTTTTACGTCTATGATAGGAATAATCGGAATTACAATTTTATTTGTTTATTTATCGATGGAAGGATACACTCCTGAAGACCTTAAAAAAATATTTACATCACGAAAGGCAAAAGAGCATAAGTCAGAATTTAAGTTCAGAAGACATTATATTCAAAAAGCTAAAAGAGAAATTAATAAGAGAGCGAAATCTGAAATCAGCCCGGATAAGATGATAATTCCCAAAGGTTATAAAAGACCAATCGAGCTAATCATTGGAAATATTTTTGGAATAGTATTTGGCATAGTTGCAATATGGCAACCAATTACCTATATAAATGCATTATTAGATCCATTATTTCTGAATTTAGTATCTGGAGTTGGAATATCTTTAGTAATTCTAGGAATAATAGGAATGATCCAAGGAATTCTGGCTGTTTGGACTTTTAAGGCTTATAAATATCTATTACCAATCAAATCGGCTATTGCAATACTATTCATCCCGCTTCTAATACTCTTTATAATAAATCCACAGGTATTTCCACTATTTTACTGGTCGGATACAACAGGACTTGTTATTTTCAATATACCACCAGAATGTTATTGGCTTTACCAAATGATTCTAATATTTATCTTGATTGCAATTCTATCAGTTAATATTAAAAATATAATCAAGGCAGCAAAACTGAAGAGATCTGATTTCTATTTAAATTAAATTTACAAAAAAAGTAAAGCTTAATAACAATCATTTGACTTAGTAAAAATAACTTTTTTTTTAATATATTTCTGTTATTTTTTCATCTTTTTAACATTAATGCTTGAAAAATTATGAAATAAGCTCAAATCTGATAAAAAAATAAGAAATTTGAATATTTATTTTAAATTAATCGATTAATTCATTTAAGACTTCTAGCAGATCGTATACCTTACCTGCAAATTTCATTTTGAATTCATTAGCAGCTTGGCCCATATTCAATTCACAGAAGGGACAAGCAGTCATTAAAATTTCTGCGCCAGTAGCTTCTGCCTCTTCAAGTCGGCGTCTCGCTCCATTAAGTGCAAATTCAGGATATCCTGCTTTAACTCCACCACCTGCACAGCAACACAATGAATTTTCACCGATTCTATACATTTCTTTTAATTCCATTCCTGGAATATTTCTGATTATTGCTCTTGGCATTTCGATCCATCTTTCGCGCTCGAATTTAGAAGGAACGTAAATTCTCCACATATTTGAATCTCCTTCTCCTGTGACTTCTTCTATTGCCTTATCCTTCATGTAATGACAGAAATGTCTAATTGTATGGCAAGGATCATGCCATGTGACTGGTCCTTTGGTCCATTTCTTGGTGATTTTTAGTTTATTTTCGTGAAATTCTTTTGGAAACGGTTCGCCTCCGCGTTTTGAATATTTTGGACAAAAATCATTACCACAATATTCCGCATCAGGATCGTTCCATTTACCACATTCTGGGCACTTAATAAGCATTAATTCAGCAATCAATTCAATTACATGTTTTGGTGTATATTTTATTTCAACTTCACTGAAATGCTCATAATCAATTTTCAATGTTCTATAACAACCAGCACAACTGAAAACAACTGTCTCATATTTATTGAAAGTTTCTACATTTTTCTTCATAACCTTTTTAGCTACATCCCATTGTCCTGTACGAAAGATAACACTTCCACAACATACTTCATCAGATAAGATTGTAAAGTCCGGAATGAAGCCTTTTTTGTGTAATTTGCCTAAGATTTGTTCCGTAGCTCGTGCCATATCATTCATTCTATAAGCAGCAGTACAACCTACAAAATAGGCTATTTTTGCATTTGGGTTATCAATTTTGCTTTTATCAGTGACCCAATTAGTTCTTTCACTATGTTCTTCATTATAAGGGTTGTTTTTCTCATCAATTAAGTCTCTTAATCCTTTATGTTTTGGCAGTAATTCAACTCCTGCTTCTACAAGGGTTGCACGAAGTGCTTCATTTATTGGAACAGTTGGTAAATTATTTTCACACTGCATAGAGCATAAGCCGCAAGTTGGGCATCTATATAGAATATCGTAGATATCTTGTCTTGTTTTAGGATCGTTTATATCTAGATCGCCTTCGATGACAGCTCTTGCTATCCACATACGACCAGCATTCCAGTAGCCTTCCCAACCATATTCAATACCAGCGGGGCATCCATCGAGCATCCCTTCATATAATACTCCTTTATATTCGCCAATTCCCTTTCTGTTTGGTTCACCCGAATAAGCGAATCTGCAAGCTCTACAATGAATACACTTGTATAAATCATCCTTATATTTTAATAATTCCTCCATTTTTAACCACCTACTTTTTCTTTCTGAACCCCACTAAATGCTTGGGGGTCTCTTTTGGACCCCATGGGAATGCTAACCTTCCAGGATGCATAATCATATTGGGGTCTAATACCTCCTTAATTTTTTTCAACATTCTAAATGCCATGTCTGCGCGTTCATAGGTCATGGGTGCATGGATTGATGGATTTGGTCGATAATTGACCCAACCTTTATCTAGAAATATCTTAGTTACTTCTGTTTCACATGCTTCAATTCTCTCAAAATCTTCTGGTTTGCGACTATCAAAGCAGAAGATTGGCATTATAATGGCTTCTCTGCAGTGATCAATGCTTGCATACCACATAACAGGTGGAAAATTATATTTTTCCATTAAATCGCAATAAATTTTCATACATTCTGCTGCATCTTTCCATGGAGTATACCATGTGACGAATAAGAATCCTTGTTCCCATTGTCCATAAGGAATAGCAATTTTATTTGGTTTTAAAAGTCTACTTTGAATTTGGAGCGGATGAAGTTTCCATTCATAGACATTTCCTTTAGCTTGTTTCTTATAGTCTTCTAGAATTATTTTATCAAGTTTATTACAGACAAAATCCAGCTCTTCTTGGGAATGCGCCCAGATCTCGAAATTCATAAAGTATTCTGGAATTCCGAGTTTTTTCCAATAGTCATAAGTTTTTGGAATTTTATCTTTTCTCCAACGAGTTGGAACAAGCCACCAATTACCACCTTGAACCATTACAAAATGATCTGCAATTCCCATTTCAAATTTCGAGGCCATTAATGTTGCATCCTGAGAATCTTCCCAATTATCAAAACCATAAGCTTTAACTGTCTTGAATTTTGGATGTGGAACTATTTTTAATGCTGCCTTGGTAATTATCCCCATAGCGCCTTGAGAGCCAAAGAATAAGCTATGAAGATCGGGACCTAAACCATATTTATAAAAAGGCTTAGCTCCTGGTAAACCCCATGATCCAGTCCTGAAGATTTCACCAGTAGGCAAAACTATTTCCATTCCTAGAACAAGATCAGCTTGTGGACCATATCTGCCTGTTACAAGGGAGAAACCACGTTCTATTGCGTCACCCATGATGGTAGCTGCAGGTGGCGCACCATCTGCAATAGGAGGCGCCCATTCTGGATAATGTTTATGAAAATATGCCCAGATCTCTCCAGCTCTTACACCGGGTTCAACTACGACATATCGATCATCAGTATCAACTTCAATAATTCTATTCATTCTGCTACAATCAACAAGAATACCTCCATTTTCAAGAAGCGGTAATGCAAAACCACCAGAGAGTCCACCTGCCATAGGAGTAACTGGAATTTTATTCTCATTGGCCAAAATTAATATTTTTTGAATTTCTTCAGGAGTAATAGGACGGACAACAACAGCGGGAGGAGCGGCACGAATACCCATAATTCCACGAGCCATATAAGAGTACATCATTGCTGGAACATCATTTACGTATTCTTCGCCGACTATGTCCACTAATTTTTTAACAATTTTTTCATCGACTTCATTATAAGTAATAGACATAAAAACACCTCATGAATTTGGGTGATTAAGATATAATCCTATGTGGAATGTGTAAAATTGGTTGTTATATAAGAGTTTGGACACGGCTTTAAATATTTTTCAATATAAGTGAGATAAGGAATTTATAAAAAAATAAAGGACAAAAAAAGGCATATAAGAGATGGAGATTGAAAAATGGGCAAAAGAATTCCATAATATTTTGTTATGTTATAAAAGATTATATTTCAATTATATAAAAGGTAAAGATTAACTTGAAAGATGATTAAACTAGGTATATATAGAATAGAAATAATATATTTATGCTTATTATCTTATTTAATTGATATAATGTGAGAAAGGTCATATTTAATTTATTATTGAGGAGATATATATACCGAAAAACTATCTTTAACCCAAAAAAGCACCAATTTTTTATGTAAATTTTTAATCATTATCTATAACTTTTATTAAAATTGGAATTGGTGTGAAATAGATGGGATAATGGTATTATAAATATGAAAAAAAACATTGTTTATATTGTAAATAATCGTTTTTAGATGTGTTATAAAATGGCAAAGATACGGAAAGAAAGGACAGAAAAATCCTTAATATTAAAAGTAATATTGATCATTGCTTTTTTAATTTCGATAGCGTCATTAATTGGTTTATATTATTTTTACATATATAATTTATTAAATGTAGGCATCATTCTGATGGTCATATCACTTTTTATTTTGATAGTAAGTATTTGCTTATATTATTCAAAATCCCGTGGATATTACATTAAATTTAGTCCAAGTTTATATGAGAAGGATCAATCTGATAAAAATAAAACAGATTTTGAGAGTGGAAAAACAGAATGTAAACAAATTCAAAAAGTATTTGAAAGCGAGAAAAATAAGTTGTCAGAACCTTCAATAAAGGAACTGATTGAATATATTACAAAATTTGATAGAATTTCAATAACGGAAATAATAAAACATTTTTATCCTCAATCTGTACATGACAAGACTAAAATTTTAAGTAAAATATCCTGGAAGACTAAAGAAAAAACATGGGAAGAATATAGAAAAATAAAGAAGGTTATAGAATTATTAATCGCTGAAAAAAAGTTAAATGGAATTTTAAAACAACTGGATATAGAGTTATACTTTATAAATGCGGAACAAGCTAAGCATTAAGAAGAAATTTATATTTTACTAAAGAAAATTTAATAAATTAGCAAGTATATACTTACATTTTACCTTTAATGAATATTAATATAACAGAAACATTCATAAAATGAATCAACTTTTTAATATAGTTGAAAAACTTATAATAAAATAAATTTACGAATCTACATCATTCCACAATTAAAAATTTGCCAATAATAATAGAAAAGTTTAATTAATAAAATTCATACATAAATAACCTTAAGCTATGAGTCGTGAGAAATTGGCAGAACTAAAACCCGAATTAAAAGATAAATTGATTGAAATTCTGACAGAACAGTGGCATACAAGGGCTGAAATCTTTAATAAATTGCCACGTTTTAAAAGTACAGAAGAGGTTCGTGCTATTAATGAATTCATAGAAGCGGAGGTTAAAGCGGGGAATATAATTAAAAGAATAAAGGGAAGTCGAATATTATATGGAATTTTTGAAGATTATAAAGAGGAAACAAACATAAATACAAATGGTAATTCAGATATAGGTAGAATTAATGAAGCAAGCAAAAAGAATATTAATGATACAAAGTATAGAGTAAAAATTGGAAAAACTATTTATGTAGATCAAGAATATAAAAAACCAAATAAGGTAGAAAAAAAGGTAATAAAAGAAAAAAAAGAAGATAATTTTTTAATTATTATTGACGGAAATGAAGATTTTAAATTAAAAGCTGAACATCATGATTGGGAAGGGATTGGAAAAAAAGACGACCCATATATCATTCAAAACCTGTCATTTGATGGTGAATCTGGGATAAATGGATTGAATATTAAAAATACAGATTTATATTTTATTATATATGATTGTACCTTTAGAAATTGTAAAAAATATGGAATATTACTCGAGAATGTGAAAAATGGAGTAATGAAGCAAAATAGAGTGGTTTTAAATAAAGAAAATGGAATTGTTATTAAAAATTCAGAAGATATAGTAATAGAAAATAATTATATCTTGAATAATCAAAGTGGTATTACGGTAATTGATTCAATAAGGATCATTATTCAGAAAAATGAAGCAAATACTAACCCACAATTTGGTATAAAATTAATAAATTCAGCAGATATTTCAATAAAAAACAATATAACATCAAATAATGGAGTTGGAATCGCTCTTGAATTCTCAAATAATAATATAATTGAAAACAATGAATTGAAATCTAATAAAAATTATGGAATACATCTTAATACATCTTCAGATAACCAAATAATTAAGAATCTCGTTCTTAATAACAACTCAGGGATTGAACTACTCAGCTCCAGTGATAATATTATTTCAAAAAATCAGATAAAATATTCAAGGCAAGATGGAATCTCATTGTTTGAATCAATAGGAAATAGTATTGAGGAAAATACCACAATCAATAATAAATGTGGAATATACTTGGATAGATGTACGGGAAATGTAATTAAAAGCAATACTATAAAACCAAATTTTGAAGAAACAATTTATATGTTTGAATCGTTTAAAAATGAGATCTACTAATCATAAAGAACTCACAAGTTTGTAATGCAAGAAATAAAAGTAATAACCAATTTAACAAATTTTAAATTCAAAACATTTTCTTATAAGAATATTAAATAAAACAGCTCTTATTAAATAAACAATTATCATAAAATTTATTATGATATCGTTTAACATAGAAGAAAGGGAAAAAATTTTAGAATAACTTTATTTCTTTGTTCGTTTCTTTAGCGACTTTTAAACCTAATTCTATTAGGTCTTTGTAAATTACTTCCCGTTCTATTCTTTTTAATGTTATTGCATTATTGGGACAATTAACAACACAAACGCCGCAACCCATGCATTTTTCATCATTTACAACAGCAATGTTAGATTCAATAGTAATTGCATTGAAATTACATTTTTCGATACATGTTCCACAAGCAGTGCAGTCTTCAACTTTTTCAAGAGTAGCAATATAGTTTGCTTTTGCAACAGCTCTTGGATTATCCCATTTTGTAATGCCACCTATCAAATTACAACAACATGCACAACAATTACATATTAAAGTATGATTACCTTCTCTAAAGTTCTCAGTCGTATGAACCAATCCCATTTTATTAAATTCCTTCAACAACTTTTTAGCCTCAGCCTTGGAAATTTCTCGTGCATGCCCTCGTTCTATGAAATATCGAGCCCCTTGATTAATACCAATACACGATTCTAATGGATAATCACATTTTCTTATTCCAAGATAGTCCAGCCTTTTTCTACAGGCACAGACTTGTAGGCTAATAATTTTAGCGTCATCAATAATTTTTTCGACATCCTCATAAGCTAGAATGTCATGTTCAATCTTTATTGAGCCCTGAACAGGTATAATCCTTGATAAAGGAGTTTCAGGTGAACCTTCAAAATTTTTGTACCATTCTTCATCTACCAGATATTTATAACTCAATTTAGCTAATTTTTCAGCTTTTTCCTTAGGCATAACATCATAGCTCAGAGGAGGGACATCAAAAATTAAAAACGGCATATGTATACCATATTTTGGGCTATCTTTACCTACCTTCATTACACAATCATTTTTAAACAGAATTTCTAATATGTTCTTAGCTTCATCTTCCATTTTGCCAATCTTTTTTGCAAATTTCTTAACGCTCATAACTGCAGGAAAAACAGGGAGCTCAATTAAATATTGAATATATTCTTTGGGAACTAAGGTTTTTAAATATTCTATCCATGTATCGCTTATTCTGCCGCCTGTTTTTTCAGTGGCAAGACCTGAATAGATTTATCCAATTTCTGGGCGAGTAAATAATAATATTTCTCATTATTCAAAATTTTTAACTCCTTTTTATTGTAATCGATAATATTTTTATTAAAATCTTTTGATATCTTATGAT
>CAZYEE010000082.1:0-13534 GCA_964646355.1 uncultured archaeon
CTCGTTTGCCGAAAGTCTATATGATAATCTATTAGGTCGTAAAAACCAGATCAGAAATGCAAGAATTCAGACCCAAGAATTTTATTATCCATTTTTCATTGACCTTTATGACTTTTGTAAATTTTTAGAACCAATGGGCCTCCCACATATTAGTTCAAATGCCACTGAAATGATGAATGTAATAAATAATGTAGTAATAAATTATGCCGCTACCGGATCTTCAAGAGCAAAAGG
This sequence comes from uncultured archaeon, assembly GCA_964646355.1. Lineage (GTDB taxonomy): Archaea > Asgardarchaeota > Lokiarchaeia > Helarchaeales > HEL-GB-B > HEL-GB-B. The sequence goes on from CAZYEE010000082.1 coordinate 235, forward strand.
TATTAGCATATATTTTCCAGAAGATGAGGCTGATTACAGATCGTCTTATGGGTCTCAATTCTTGGCAATCAATACATTATGGGAAAACTTCTTGAATTATTACTACACAGCTCCCGATATCTATGTTGATATTTCAGGATATTATACTAATGAGACTATAAATCAAGGTAAAACTATAGAGCTGACCGTAAAGTTAAAAAATACAGGATCTGTCAGTGCTACTCAAGTTGAGGGCTCACTTCATTCAAATAATCCAAATGTTACAGTTAGTCCTACTAACAGATACTATAATTACGGAGGGATTGATGTAGGCCAAGAATCTTCTGGATCATTTATATTTAATGTGAGCCCCACTATAGAAAATCTATCAATATTTTTCCTATATTTTAATTTAAGCTGTAAATACTTGGGAGTTTCTGAAACTATATATCGAAATATTTCATTATATTTCATGGTAGGTAAAGACATTATAATGGGCGGTAGCTCATTTAGCAGTGCAGTGTCAATCCCGCTGGACGACTTGGTTGGAGTAGTTCCGGGCCCAGGGATTGATAGGAGTTCTTGGTATAAAGTTAATGTTCCTTCAAATATCAAAGCATTATTATTGAACCTTACTAGTCCTGCAAGTAGCGCTGATTTCGATATGTATATATACTCGCCGTCAGGAAGTTTAATAACGGTAGCAATTTCAGCTAATTTTCCAGATTTCACAAGTTTCACCAACTTAGAACCTGGTGATTATAGGATAAAAGTTCATCCATATTCCGGTGAAGGAATTTTCATATTGTACATGGTAGAAAATAAGACTTGTGATGATGGTAATAGTGTAAATACAGCTTATGAACTCATTTTACCCGCTAATGGTACAGTAAGTGGAAGTCTACCAAATTCAGGAAATTCAAATGGATATCTATTTTATCGAGTATTAGCAAGACAAGGACAAGTTATAGTAATAACATTAAATGGAGATTCAGGCACTGATTTTGACATATATTTATGTGACTACCATCTTAATGTGCTTGACCAAGCATATACTGCACATTATCCAGAGCGCTTAGCTTATAGAGCAACCGAATCAAGTGTATACTATATAGTATTAGTCGCATACTCAGGTTCTGGCTCATTTACCATGGAAGTCAAAGTAGGCGAAGGTTATGCATTTTTTGATTGGATAAACATAATTTTAATAGTGGTTATAGTGATAATAGTAATTATCGGGATAATAATTTATTGGAAATTCTTTACCTAAAATATTTTACCCCTATTTTTTTATTTAATTCGAGATACTTTTTTGTTTTTTATGAAAAGACCTTATATTTTAGAATTAGAAGATTAGACAGATATAATACGATCTTTTGCTTTTAAATATCATTAATAAGTGCTTTTTAATGTATTATTTAAATAATATATATTTTCTTAAAAAATTGATCAAATTAATAAATCAAAATAAAATTATTAAAATCCATGCCAAAATTTAAGAAAACTTTGCTTATTGCGAGTTCCTTAAATTTTGAAAAAAAAACTGAAAAAATTATCACAAAATTTATATGCAAGTTTTTATTTATATTATTTCGGAATTAAAAATATTTTCTATAGCCGTGATTTAAAGTGGTGGCCGAAAAGATTGAACAAAATTTAGATAACGTAAAACGTCCTGAACCTATTGGAGTTAAAAGTATTCCAAAATGCTTTCAAGATGGTAAAACTTTTAAAGTAAGCAGATTTGAATGTATAATGTGCGATTTCTTTGAAGATTGTAAAAAAGTTAGGTCATAATTATTTTAATTAATAAATCCCAACAATTTTAATAATTTTAAACTGATTTACTATTTTTCAGAATTTTTTTTTTCGCAATTTAATATTTAATAATTAGTAGAAATTACAAGCGTATAACAAAATTTTTATTTATAACTTAAATTCTAACAATTTTTTATGGATATTTTACTTATTGTTAAAAATATAGATGATTATAATAGTAATAAAAATCTATATAATTCAATTCTTAGAATTTTTCATCAATTATTTTTAAAATAATATCGTTTAAGCTTTCCATTTTTTCCAGAATTTTGGAGGTATCTTGGATCCTATATTTATCGACGTCCTTTAATATTTTTATAGTTAATTCTGCAGCTTTTGGTATATTTCGCTCATAAAATATAGGTAGCCCGTATTGCTGCAAGAACCTATCAGGGTCCAATAGACCTAATTGGACACAATTTACGGCGGGTGTTCCAACTAATGCAGCTTCACGCGTCATTGTGCCACCTCCACTTACTACTACATCGGCATATTTCATGAGACTGATTGAATCTATAGCTTTTTTTGGAATAATTATCTTATCACCCCAATTATCAATAAAATATCTGGCTTGCTCTTCATATCTCGGAAATACCACGATTTTTATATCCGGATATTCTTCAATAACACGTTTTACAATCAATGCATTAACAGGTAAATTAGGATCCAAATCGGGATTATCCATAAAATAGGATGATCGTGCTTCATCAGGTCTAAAGACTGCAAAATGATCCTCAGTTGATAAGCCAAGTTTCTTTAATTCTTCAGGGTCAAATTTAGCATTTTTTGTCCATGCTAACTCGTCCACACCATCATAAGTATAAAGATTCTTTGGATCAACTCCCCATTTAAGCGCTTTTTCTTTTGGAATAGAAGTTGGTAGTATAGCATAAGTGGTAAGTGGAAATGTGAGCCTCCAAACGGGAATGGCATGAGGAGAATTATCAAATGTGATTATCGGGATCTTCAATCCAAAAGCAACTCTAGTTCCACCTGGCGAAGCTTGCGAAATAAATAAATCAGGTTTGCCCTCTTTTTCAAGAATAATATGAGTGAGCTCTTTTACCCTTATTGCATAGTTGAGGAGTTTTTCTTCCAATGTATAGCCCAGTTTTCCTACTGGATAAAAATCGATTTTAAATACATCTCTTAAATAACTGTAATTATAATCAATATCTCTTGCAGTAATAAAGTAATCATGACCTCGTTTATCAAATTCTATTGTCAAACTGCATGCAATTCTACTTTGTTTAGTTGTACATGAATCCATCCATATTTTTAATTTGCTAATTTTTATCTACCTTTAAATTCATCTTAATTTGTTTACGTTCTTTATTTGAACTAAATATGAGATTTACATAGAAGTTTTTTATTAAAAATGGTAATTCGGTTTAATTACTTTTTTCATCAACTTATTGATAGAGAAAAAACATTTTAAATTCTTTTATAAATGTATTAAGTAAGTAAATATCTGATTTATAATAAAATCAGTTATCTTTCAATATGTTTACTGACGATTTAAAGATTATAATTAAACTTTGGTAAAAATAAATTATTAGTGGTTTATTTATAATGAAAAGGATTTTGATACTTGGTGCTGGCGGTCCAGCCGCATATAACTTTGTTGAAGCCTTAAAGTTGGTGAAAAGTGAAAAATTTTATTTTGTAGGTAGCGATGCAAATAAATGGCATCTCGAATTGATGAATGTAGATAAAAGCTATTTAGTTCCGTATTGTACAGAGCCTAATTATTATGACATTATCAATGAAATAATTGATGAAAATTCGATAGAATTTGTCCACGCCCAACCGGATATTGAGGTATTTCATTTATCTGAAAATAGGAATAAGATAAAAGCAAGAACTTTTTTACCGTCAAAAAAGACTATAAGGATTTGTCAAGATAAAGAAAAAAGTGCACAAATTTGGGAAAAAAATGGGATAATTACCTATAAAACAATTAAAATAGATAAGGATAACTTAGAGGAAGATTTAAAATACGCTGCTTCAGAACTGGGTTTCCCGTTTTGGATAAGGGCAACTAAAGGTGCTGGTGGAAAAGGTAGCACACCAGTTAAAAATATAGAGACTGCGATCTCATGGATTAATTATTGGATTTCAAGAGGGGTAGATTGGGAATTTATTGCTCAAGAATATTTGCCTGGTAAAAATATAGCGTTTCATAGTTTATTTAAAAATGGAAAACTCATTACATCTCAAGCACGGGAGAGATTGGAATATATATATCCGTATTTGGCGCCGAGTGGGATTACTGGGACTCCTGTAGTACAGAGAATAATTCATAATGAAATTGTGAATGAGATTGCGACCAAAGCAGTAACTTCTATTGATAAAAACGCCAGCGGAATATTCTGCGTAGATTTGAAATGTAATAAAGATGGTTATCCTTGTCCTACAGAAATAAATGCAGGTAGATTCTTTACTTCAAATTTATTTTTTGCATATGTTGGATCTAAATTGGGAATTCTTGAAGCAAATTTACAATATTTATATATAAAGTTAGGTTTAAATGAATCTATTCCAAAAGATCTTAAAAAATACAATATTATTCCATTAGGATATTACTGGATCCGTCATATTGATTGTGGATATCATTTAATACATGAAAATGAATTTAAATGGAAGAAAAAAATTTGACAATAGACGATACCTTGAAAAATTTACTTAAAAAAGTGAAAGTAATTATTTTAGACTTAGAAGGGACCATTTTAGAAATGGATGCGGATTGGGAGCTAATGAGAGACAAAATTCATGATTATTTTTCCCAAAACTATAACATTAAGATGCATTTTAAGCCAGTCCTTGAAAAAGTGAATAAAGCTATAGAAATAATTTCCAATAAATATCCAGATTCTGATTTAAATAAAATAAAAGAGGATATAAACAATATTATTGAACAAACACACATTGATGCTGCAAAAAATTCAAGATTATTTGACAATGTAATTGTTTTGATTGAAAAATTAAGGAATCATGGTTATAAATTAACCGCATTTACTCGAAGCGGTAAAAAATCCACAAAAATTTTACTTTCTAGGAATGGGTTAAATGATGTTTTTCAGATGATTTTGACGAGGGAAGATGTAATAGAACCAAAACCATCACCTGAAGGAATTGAAAAAATAATTGAACATTATAATTATGAACCAGATAAGTTCTTGATAATAGGGGACCATCCATATGATATAATGGCGGGAAAGAAAGCAAAAATATATACAATTGGAGTATTGTCCGGCATAGGCACTGAAGATGATTTGAAAAAAGCAGGCGCTGATTATATTTTAGAAAAAATTACAGATATTATAAAATATATTAAACCTTAATTATATAGTACAAACAATTTGAATTATGAATACAACATATTTTTATTTTTAAATTAATGGAAAAAATTTCAGCTTTATTTTATAAATAGTATAGAAAGGAATAATAATTGTAAAATATAATTATCGATTGAAAATTATTTTGGCTTATTATTAAATAAAAACAAACCAAATAAATGATAATTTTAACTTGAAAATATTATAAAAATATTATAATATTTGAGAAAAAGACTCTAAATTTAGGATAAGAAATATATAGAGATATATAGGATAAGTTATCCTATAATAAAATATATATTTGATTGTTTATTCAATAATAAAAATTGTTGAAAAAAATGTAATCCGTGATTCTAGATGAAAAAAAAGAAACGCAAATTATTGGAAGTATATGAAGATTATAAGACTAAATTCATGGAAGGAATGAATATATTATATACTTTAATCGATGATTTCATAAATAATAAACTAGATAGGGAACGGCTAAAAGAAGTAATTAATATTGAGAAAAAAGCAGATAGAATCAAGGAAAAATATATTGAAATATTATATAAAAAGAAAAGTGCATTGCCATTTCTTGTAGAAGATAGATATAAACTTATTACAACGATTGATAAAGTGCTAAATACTGCCGAATTGATTGCACGAACTCTAAATATTTATCCTTTTGAGATCAATCATGGAATATCAGAGGATTTTAAGAAATTAAACCTGTCATTTATTAAAACAATGGAGGAACTGATTGATGCAACCACAACAATAGAAACAGATTTTAAACAGGCACATAGACACATCATAATAATTGCGTCTCTTAGAAGAAAAGCTTATGATTTAAAGTTTGATTTATTGGCTGAATCTTATAAAAAAATGAGTGATCTACTTGAGATTAAATTATTTGGAGATCTAGTATCATTAATATACGAAACAATATCGAGAGCAGAAGAGATTTCAGACTTTTTAAATGGATTAATAATAAAATATCCAAGCAGATAATCTGAGAAGGTTTGAAACTTATGGAACTAATGACTATCTTAATTGTATTTATAATAATCTCAATTGTAATCTCATTCAGTATCGGAAGTAATGATGAGACTTTCTCTACAATATATGGTAGCAGAATTTTAAGTATGAAAAAAATACTAATTTTAACGACTATTTTTGCAATTTTAGGTGCGGTCGTGCTTGGTGGTTCTGTAAGTAAAACCGTAGGAACCGGAATCATTCAGAGCGTTGATTATAGCATTGTAGCAACGATTTTAATTTCCACTGCATGCTGGCTTATATTTTCATCAATATTAAAATTTCCAATATCAACAACTCATTCTACAATTGGTGCAATTATTGGTGTAGGACTATTTAATTATGGATTAAATGGAATAAATTGGCCAAAAATTGTTGAAATGAGTATTTGGTGGATTTTTTCCCCGATTATTGGATATGTTGTGTCCTATCTTACATATAAGCTAATCCATCTTACAGTATTGAACAAGGTATCTGGGCTTAAAAATATAGAACGAGTTGAGAAAATATTCTCCTATGTATTGTTAGGTGTGATCTCAATAACAGCCTTCTCGCGAGCTGGAAATGATTGCTCGAATGCGGTTGGAATATTGGCGGGTATTCAGAACGGAGGACTTGATTTCACTCTCTTATTACTAATAGCAGGAATTAGTTTTTCATTCGGTATAATAATATTAGGAAGAGGAGTCATTAAAAGCGTGGGAACACTTACTGAATTATTTCCCAGTACTGCATTTGCCAGTGAGATCCCAACTGCAATAATATTATTTATTGGAACTTATTTAGGAATCCCCCTTTCAGGGTCTCATATGTTAATAGGCTCTCTTCTTGGACTTTCAAAAGCAAGAAGATCGCCCAGTAAAAGAGGTGTGTGGAAACTGGTACTGATCTGGCTTTTAACCTTTCCAGTGGCAGCATTTCTTGCAATTATCATATATATACCCATAAATTACTTATTCAATTTTTGATTAATTAACTTATAAATTCCAATAATTTTTATCTTCAAATAATCCTACATTACATTAAAAAATCTCCAATAAGACTTTTTATCAATAAAGATACAAGGTGTTTTTTATTAAAGAAAAAGATAGTTATACATATTATAAAATGAGATTAAAGTTAAGCGAAATAAGAGAAGAAATTTTTCCTCTTTTAAAGAAAAAATTCGAAAGAATAGAACATTTAATTAAGTTTCGTGAATTTGATTCTCGTTTTGACAAGGAAATTCTAATGAACATCTATAATAGGGCATTTTTAACAAGCCCAGATCCATTTCGACCATTAACAATTAATGAACTTGACGATATCGATTCCACAATCTTTTTTATCAAATTATATGGTTTAGATTCAGGTTTTATCAGTATCTCAATAGAAGAATCCGATCAAGGTGAGAAAATTGGATTAATACCAATAATGGCAGTACTCCCAGAGAGACAGAGAAGAGGTCTAGGCTCAGCATTAGCATTAAAGGCTTATGACTTTCTTAAGAATAAAGATATTGAATTTGTAGAGTGTGAAGTAGGAGAAGACAATCTTGCATCATTTCTATTTGTAAAATTTATAGGATTTAAAGTATACGGAAAGGAAGTTATTAAATTTGAAAACGAATAATAATCTGAATTTCAAATAGAATTTATCTTAAAAGCGGAATATGAAAAAGAACTTTAAAATAGATTAGCTTAGTAAATTATATAATAGATTTAAAGGAATTTAATAAATATTTGAATGAAATTTATTACCAATTTAAAAAAAAATTTTTGATATTCGTTTCAAACCAGATCATAATTTTTCAAACAATTATTTCTGTTGTGAACATAGATGTTTATTAGGTCATTTAAATTTAAAAAAATATAGATAAAATTTTTTGCGAAAATTCCACAAAAAAAATAAAAAAAATAAATATATCAGAATTTTCATTTTTAATATCATTATAACATTTTTAAGAGAAGAGCTGAAAACATAATGGGAACATTTACTATTGACATTCTGATGGGAATTCCTAGGTCTATTGAGTTGGTTGTTTATTTTACATGTGCAATCATGATATATAGAAGGCAAGGATATTATTTAAACAAGGTTTATACATTATCCCTTCTAGGTTGGTCAGTATATGTAATTTGTGATTTGCTTATATTTCCAATTGGACATATTGAACCATATTATTGGGGGACAATAATAGTAAATGGAAAAGAAGTATATTTACCAATGATAGCAAATATTTTAAGAGATTTTCAAATATTGGGATCTTCTATTATAGGGTATGGTTATTTATATGCAAGCTATGTTATAAAAAATGGAGTAACTAAATCAAAAAAATTGAATATAATTCTAGCATTTATAGGAGGAGCCGTTTGTACCACTTTAATGATAATATTTTTTGATGATATAGTAAAGGATACAACAGTAGAGCCCCAAGTAGTAAAAACGCACCTCACATTCATGAGCATTATTTTTATTATTATAGAGTTGTTTCTTTATTTTTTTGCAATATACCAGCATTACAATGTGTATAAACAAATAGGAAAAAATAAACCTGAAAAACGTGGAATTTTATATTTTATATTAGGCTCAGCATTTATAGCATTAGGAATAATATATTTTGTCATAATTGGAAGAATTATACCAAACCAAAGTCTTCAATTAATAACAGGCCCAATTGGGCATGCAATATGGATAATTTCACCACTTTTCATATACTGGGGAATAAAAAAAGAAAATAAAAAGGAATAAAATAATTCCCCAAAAATAATTTTTCTTTTTTTTATTTATTCAAAAATAAAAGACAGATAAATCATTGTGAAATATATTATAGAATAAAATTATTTCTGAAACTTATGATTAACTGTGAATAAAAAATATAATAATATCTTATGAGAGAAAACATGGTTAGAATTGATGAGTAAATAAATTTATTTTAATAGAATTACTATTTTTTTCTATAAGATTTTGTTATTTACTATGATTATAAATAAGGAATTGAAGCAAATAATGAGGTCAAAAGAAGAAATTTTAGAATATTTATCAGATTTAGTAAAGGATATTAATAGGAAAGAGATTTATCTCGATATTTTATACACATTTGAAAAATCGACAGGCATTCTAAAGACTTTAACTGATGAAAAAATCATATATCATCCAGAAAATAGTGGGTTTGTCATCAGAGGTTATAAAAAAGGAATATGGAGAGAATATGCAGTCCAATCAATAAATAAACTTAAAAAGGCGATAGATAAGATCGTGAGTTTCGATCATGAATATAAAAATTATATAGAGCTCAATAATTTTGGAGCTTGGAGATGCGATAAAGAAATTAAAGGCGATATTCCATTATATAGCATAGATATAGATTATAAATATAAAAAGATAATCGAAATTTATGAAAAAATTGTTAATATGGATAAAAGGATTGTAAACCCAATAGTTTCATATAGAGATTCGATTATTGAACGAATTTTTGTAAATAATGAAGGATGCGAATTATATCAAAAATATCCTCAGATAAGATTATTTATCCAACCAATAGTTAAAGAGGGTAGTAATATAGATTTTGATTATTGGATTTTAAGCGGTCAATACGGGTTTGAAATAATTGAAAAAATAAAAGACCAAGAAATTGAAGAAGTTGTAAATAATTCGCTCGAATTATTAAATGCCAAGCTCCCACCTGCTGGTAAATATTCAGTTATTTTAGATCCAGATATGGCAGGATTAGTGGCACATGAATCGTTTGGACATGGTTTAGAAGCGGATCAAGTAATAAGAGATAGATCTTACTTAGAAAAATTATATAATAAACAAGTTGCGAGTGAGATCGTGAATATTAGCGATTCACCAGTATTGCCTCGACAGCGGGGGTCATTCTTTTTTGATGATGAGGGTATTAAAGCCCAAAAATCAGAACTTGTAAAAAATGGAATTTTAATTAATTATTTACATGATAGATATACAGCTTCTGCTCTGAATATGGCGCCAAAAGGAAATGGAAGACGTGAAAATTATAATTATAAACTATATGTAAGAATGACTAACACTTTTTTTGAAGCGGGAGACTGGGAGCTCGATGAAATGATTCAGGATTTGAAGGAGGGTGTAATATTAGCACGTGGATTCTTTGGTATGGAAGATCCATTGGGTGGAGGTATGCAAATTACCTCTAAAAAAGGTTATCTTGTAGAGAATGGAGAAAAAACACAGGTACTTAAATCTATAACACTTAGTGGATCAGTTCTTGAGTTATTAAAATCGATTGAAGCCGTATCAAAAGGGCCAATTGAATTAAGAGGTGGAAGTTGTGGTAAAGGTTATGAAGATTTTGTTCCCGTTACTACGGGAGGTGTTTATATCAAAGTAAAAAATGCGGTGATAAGTCCAGGATGATTGAAACTGTTAAGGATATAATAATTAAAAAGTTAAAAGAATATGGTATCAAAAAGTGGGATTTATTTATAACAAAAACATATACAGTAGAAAATCAATTCAGAAAAACAGATATAGAAATTACTAGAGATTATGAATTGATTGAATATGTAATTAGAATATTTCGTGATAAAGAGAAAAAGATGGGAATAGGAGTTGTGAAAGGCTCATCTATAGAGGAACAGATTATTTCAAATACTATAAAAAATGCTTCAAAAATTGCTGAAATTAACTCTACTGTTAAATATGATTTAAATCCATCAGGTTTAAAATATAAAAAACTATCATTAGCAGATAAAGAAATAATTTCAAATCCATTTGATTTTATCTACAAAGTTTCAGATGAATTAACTACTGAAATATTGAATAATAAAGGTATCCAAGGAACATTTGGTAAATTTAGAGTTTATATTCAGGATAGAAGATTGATTAATAGTGTAGGTCTGGATATAGACTCAAAAACTACTTTTATGTATTTGGAGTATGCATTAAAGGCGAGTAAAAAAGGTAAGCTGGCAGAATATTGGACTAAAAGTTATTATAAGAATGCTGAACTTCTTAAATTACCATCTAGAATAAATTTATGGGCAAGAATCGCGGAAGATACATTGAATGCAATAAAACCACCATTTAACAAATCAGCAACGGTTCTTTTTCCACCAAGAGTACTTAAAGATGCCTTTAGAAATACCTTGGGCTTTCATATTACGGGTAAATCCGTGGTAGAAAAAATCTCAAAATTTAAAATTGGAGATACAATTGCCTCTGAGAAATTTACAATGATTGATAATGGACTTTTATTAAATGGAATGGGAACTAATTCATGGGACGGCGAAGGTACACCTCAGAAGATTACTCCTGTTATCAAGAATGGGAAATTCAATTCAAGAATCTATGATATTAAACATGCACGATTATTAGATGAACATAGTACAGGAAACGGAATCCGTACTTCGGAAGGTTCGGTAGAAAATTTATTTACAAACATTGAAATTGACGCAGGAAAAATTAAATTGGATGAAATAATATCTGAAACTTCAGAAGGATTCTTGATAGAAGAATTTTCTTGGCTTAATCCTAATAGAATAACTGGAGATTTTGGCGCAGAAATTAGAAATGGATATATAATAAAAAATGGTGAAATCTCTTCTCCAATTAAAGGAGGTAATATCAGTGGAAATGTATTTGAAATGATTAATAATATTGAAAATATCTCCATTGAACGAGAATTTGAAGAAAATACACTCTTTCCATATATTCAATTCAATAATTTAATAATTTCTTCTTAAATTTTTATACAGATGTTTTTTAATTTTCATATGAAAATCTGATTTTTTATTTATAAACTTTAACTACATAGGTATATAAGTTCCAAATTATTTAATAATAATATACCCCAAACCAAATTATTAAGGCTTATGTTTAATTTTAATCCTCCAAAATTAGTTAAAACTAAGAGTTGAGGAGTTATAAAAATGAAATGGAAATATATTATTACAATAATATTGGCAATAACAGTGCTTTCAGGACTGGCTTTTTCACTACCAGTTCCAGTAGCGTATGCAGATGATGTACCAGAACCAGAAATAGGAGAAAGTGATAGAATAAATTTTCTTGATGGATTTTTTGCTGGTATTTTTGACAATGATACACGAACTAATTTGGCATCTAATTTAATTTTCGGTAATACTACAGCTTATGTCCACCTTAAACATAATGGAGATTACACAGAAAATATTGCAAGTACTTATGTTTATGGGTTGGTTTATACAGGAGTAAAAACATCTTCAGGTAAAAAAATATACATTGAGAGCAGTCTTAATATCTCTAATTTCCATGTTAAATTCATTCAAAATATCAGTCTATTAATGATTCTCTGGGATAATGACAAATCGTTCATTAATTTTCTTAATGCCGTTAATAATGCCACGAAACATAATGATAATGAATCTGTTAACAACCTTATCCGCCATGCAGTCTTCCATATCGACGAGATATTTACTGGAGATGAAATGTTAATAATAGTTCCAGTATTCTTCTGGAAGTACGATATTAACCTTGATTATAATTTGACCAATTATTACATAATTGATGAGGATGATGATGGACCTCTAGATGATCCAAAAAATAGCTTTAATGACCTTGATCCAAGCGTTCAAAATGATTTGCTCCAAGCCGCACAAGAGGACCCAAGTCTGGAGCCCTTAGTCAATACAAGTGGTGCAGCAAATATTAATTCATCATATGCAAGTTTCTTCTTCATGATCACTGAATTCTGGGCAAAAAGATTATACTGGGGAATTAAGCTTCTTTCGTTCTCCTATGACTTTGATTTTATCATGGCGACACATAGACTAATGGGTGCAGCTTTATATAACGACTCGAATGACAACGGCTTAATGGACGTTGAATTCACTTATAACGAAACTGCAGGAAAATACTATCCGATCGTTGATGAGGCAATGTTCTCAATAGATCTCGTGGATGCACAAAACTGCGTGTTTACTGACCCAATAGTCGATGAAAATGAGAAAAAATTATCATGGAACGCAAAATTAGTTGATCCTACTGTCAGATTTACTCCGTGGGGAGTACCAGCGGAGACCGCTGCAACATTGAACACAACTGAGGTGCAAATAGATAATACATCATTTGGATTTACCTTTACACCCCAAGCAGTTCAATCAGGCAGAACTGTAGACCTAAGAGCTAACTTGAAATTTGACCAT
>CAZYEE010000083.1:0-13469 GCA_964646355.1 uncultured archaeon
AATATTGATTGATTTAATATTTTTTAGACGATTTTTTATTTATGATCTGAAAAAAATGTATAAATATTTTAAAGGAAGTAGAAGACAAGATTATTAACTAAGGATAATTATAATTAGTTAGCCATAAACTATCCTCTTTATGTCCAGATATATCGAAGAATTTTCTTGTTTAACCATCAATAGTGGAACTTATGCAATGTAAAGTTTGTAATAAAGAATTTGAGTTAATCTCAAAAAGTTTAGGGATTTGCTATTTTTGTTTAGTGAAAAATAGAGGAAATTCAATTGATATAATTAACAAATATCGATATACAGCTCGTTCTAAATATTCACTTCCAATATCGGCACCTAAAGAAAAAGATGGTGTACAATGTAATTGGTGCCAGAATAAATGTAGTATAACTAGTTCAAAAAGTTATTGCGGACTTGTAGAAAATTATCAAGGTAAGATAAAAAGACTGGCTGGACATAGAATAGGGCTCGCCAGCTGGTACTATGATCCATTACCTACAAATTGTGTTGGAGACTGGGTCTGCCCTGCTGGATCTGATTGTGGGTATCCGAAGTATTCTGTGAAGGAGGGCCCAGAATATGGATATTATAATTTAGCAGTTTTTTATGGTTCATGTACATTTGATTGTTTATTTTGTCAGAATTCTCAATATAAAAATTATCTTCTAACAAAAGAGCCTTTAATCTCTGCTGAAGATTTAGCATCGAAAGTTCACGATAAAGTAACTTGTATTTGTTATTTTGGCGGTGATCCATCCTCTCAAGCCATCCATTCGATCCTAACTTCTAGAATCGCATTGAAACATGCTAATAAAAAGAATAAAATCTTAAGAATTTGTTGGGAAACTAATGGAAGCTCTAACACTAAAATAATATTAAAAATGGCTGAATTGGCTTTGAAAAGTGGAGGTAATATCAAATTTGATCTAAAATGTTATAATGAAAATCTAAATAAAGCATTATGTGGAACATCAAATAAACAAACGCTTTCTAATTTTAGGCTTTTGAGTGAATATATTGATAAGCGTCCCGAAGTACCTTTTCTAATTGCTAGCACCTTGCTAGTCCCAGGATATATTGATATCCCTGAAATAGATCTAATATCATCTTTCATAGCAGAATTAAACCCAAATATACCCTATAGATTACTCGGATTTTATCCACATTATTTAATGTCGGATCTTCCAAGAACCAGCCTAGAACACGCTGAAAGATGTCTTAGAATCGCTAAAAAAAATGGGTTAAAAAATGTTAGTATTGGAAATATTCATCTGCTCTCTAATAGAAAATATCCACCACCATATTAGATTTTAATATTTGATTGAATTCTAATAATAAGTTGTTTCTAACAATTTCAATAACACAAACCAAATTAATCGATTTATATAATTCATCTGTTTTATAAATCTTCATATAATTTATTGTTATGATATTATAATAGTTAGAATAAGTTAATGCATATAATATTGATTCATATCTAATTTTAATTTTTATATCATTTCAATTAAATTTATATTTTTCATTTTGTCATTTTAATAAAATATTCCATTAATTTTATTAATTAGATTATAACTTGATTAATAATTAATCAAGATTGGTGTTTAAAATGAGTTTATATGAAAATGTCAAAAAAATGTTGGGTATTGCTGCTGAAAAAATCAATTTAGATAAAGGCATTCATGAAAGATTAAAAAAATGCTCTAGAACTCTGATTGTCAGTATTCCAGTAAGGATGGATGACGGAACAATTAAAGTCTTTGATGGTTACAGAGCCCAACATAATACAGCAAGAGGTCCAGGTAAAGGAGGTATCAGATATCATCCAAATGTAACTCTGGAAGAAGTACAAGCATTGGCTATGTTGATGAGTTTTAAATGTGCTGTAGTTGATTTGCCATTGGGTGGTGCAAAAGGTGGTATTGCATGTGATCCTAAAACCATGTCAGAAGGTGAAATTGAACGATTAACCAGAAGATATACCAGTGAAATCATCAATATTATTGGACCCACAAAAGATATACCTGCCCCCGATATAAATACGAGTAAAAGAGAAATGGCATGGATCATGGATACTTATTCAATGAACATTGGTGAAACAACACTGGGTGTAGTTACGGGTAAACCTTTAGAAGTTGGAGGTAGTTTAGGCAGAGAAACTGCAACTGGTACTGGATTATTTTATATAATGGAAGAAACAGCACGAAAATTGAAAATGAATTTAAAAAATGCAAATATTGCAATTCAAGGATTTGGAAATGTAGGTTCCGCATTGGGACTTATTCTTCATAAAATGAATATGGGTAAAGTAATTGCAGTCTCGGATTCTATGGGAGGAATCTATAATCCAGATGGAATTGATTGCGAAAAATTAAAGAAGCATGCTATTGAAACTGGATCTGTTATCAATTTTGAAGGAACAACTTCCATATCAAATCGAGATTTATTAACTATGGATTGCGATTTTTTAGTTCCTGCAGCAATTGAAAATCAGATAACAACTGAAATTGCTGAAAAAATTCAGGCTAAAGTTATAATAGAGGGAGCCAACGGGCCTACCTATCCAGATGCTGATAAAGTTCTAGATGAGAGGGGTATTACAGTAGTTCCGGATATTCTAGCTAACTCAGGCGGAGTTACTGTTTCCTATTTTGAGTGGGTTCAAGATTTGCACTCATTTTTTTGGGATTTAGAACGAGTTCGCGCCGAATTAAAACGATTATTAATTAAGAGTTTTAATGAAGTTTGGATTACCTCAGAAAAGTACAAAACCAGTTTGCGACATGGGGCTTATATTCTTGCAATATCGCGCATTGCTAATGCAATGAAAGTAAGAGGCTTATTTCCATAAAAGTGCAAATTCTTTTTTCTTTTTAAATTGATAATTATATAAATTTAATCAAGAATAATGCTTCATAGAGACATTACATTTAAATATTTCCTAAATTTATTTGATTATCCTATCTAAACATCCTAAAAATCCAGATATTTTCGATTTTTTAAAAATTGTATAAAACAAAATAATAAATTTTTTTATTAAAAGTGTAAGAGTTTCACAAAAAAAATTAAAAATATTTTTATAATTCTTAAAGAAAAAATTAATCGGAACACAAAATATTGTAGTAAAACCCATTAATAGAGGGAATGATATATCTAGATAGGTTAGATTAAACCATTAATATAAGAGATATAAAATGCATTTAATAACTCTGAAAGATAGGTTTGGAGAAAAAATAAATAATTATGATCAAGAAAATAAGTCCCACCTAGGTGAGAACTGGGTCTTAGCTAGTCAGGTTTACTACTTTTTAATTATCCCCTCCCAATTATTAATTTCCCCCCTCCTTAATGTCTGTCTTAGCCTGGCAGTTAATTCCCTCTTAAAAACTGGGTGGGAACATTAAATTATCTTGAGTATTAAGTATTTAAGTATTAAATAATCATTAATTTTATAGGGATCATATCTTAAATTGTATAATTTAGATTAAATATTATACGTCAAGATAATATAATAATTATTTGGTTTCTTAAAAAGACATGCTCCTTTTTTAGAAAAATAGTAAATTACATTAATAATCTTAGAAAAATAAGATTTTAATATTAAAAAATTGGTTATTATGAATAAAAATAGATTTACTAAAAATTAATAAGCTATCAGAGAATGTATTTATAAAAAATATATTAGATATCAAAGATTCATAATGAATTTACTGATTCCATTTGAAAAGAATCGCCCTACTTGTTTAAAAATCCAAGCTGCATCTGGTGTGAATAAAGCTTTGATTCCTTTTATTTTATCAAGGAAAAGCCATTTAGAGTTTAGGTAAAATGATTTATAGCTTTCATCGAGTAATTCTTTTATTTCATCCAGAGACAAATCGGGGGTTCTCATCATAGGGCCAAATTCCCAATTTTCCCATTTAAAATCTTTATCGATCCAGCCTTTTTCCAATGCTTCGTAATAGAGAGGAGTGCCTACAAAGGCGGTGATACTATTAGTCATCATAAAATCAAGGTTTAATCGGCGCATCATTTTAAAATTGTAGAGGACATCTTCTTTAGTTTCACCGATATTTCCGATTATAAAGGAGCCAAAGACCATAATTCTGTTTTTATGGCACAAATCTACTGCTTTTTTGATTTTATCAATAGTATAATTCTTTTGCATTGTATTAAGGCTATCTTGTTTGAAGCTTTCGAATCCCATAAAAAAGCAAATAAATCCGCTCTTTTTCATTTCTTTTACCATATCTGGATGATCTGCGATATCATCAACGCGGGTTTGGCATACAAATCTGAGTCTTGAATTTAAGTGAGATTCTTGAATTAATTTGCAAATTTTCATGACTCTTTTATAGTTTAGAGTAAAGTTATCATCTACAAAAAATACTAAATCTTGAGATGAAGGTACTTGATAAAGTTCTCTTATCACCCTACCAGGAGATTTTGTTCTGTAAGTACGTTTATAGAATTGAGTTACGCAGCAGAAATTACAGCTGAAAGGACAGCCCCTTGAAGTTTCTACTACATCAGCAGGTACCCATAGATAATGATATGGAGAATAATCTATCAAATCCTTACGTGGATAGGGTAGTTGATTTAGATCTTTAAGAAATGGTCTTTCGGGATTATGTTTAATATCACCATTATTGCGATAAGATAATCCGAGTATTTCGTCTTTTGGTTTTCCATCAAGCAATTCTTTAAAAGTGAATTCACCTTCGCCCCTTACGATATAATCAAAATATTTATAATCTTCAATGATGTAAGGATCGAGAGTTGGATGAAATCCGCCAACTATTGTTTCAACGTCATTCCTTTTAGCAATTTTGCAGATATTAATGACTGTTCTGTACATACTACTCATGCACGACATTCCGACCATATCAAATTTTTGGATCTTTTTCTCCAGTTTCTCTACGCCGTAAGAATGATCTGCATTTAAATCTAGTATCTCTATTTCGTGATCAGGAACTGCTCCTGCGAGAGAGAGCAATGATAACGGGGGACTGCACATTACTTTTCCCATGCCAGCCCCTATTTGAAATGGAGGATAAATTAATAATACCTTCATTGTATAACTTCCTTAATTATAGGTTTTATTATAATTTGAAATTCTTCCTTTTTATAAAATATGAAAAATACTAATCACATTATTATTTTATTATATAAAAAATTAGTTTTAATACCATAATAATATTATATATCTGTAAAATTTGCACATAAATGATAATTTATTATTTAACTGTAAATTTGGCGTATACCATTAAAAATAGCGGAATAGATTAAAGCGGGTAAAATGAGAATTTAAAAAATTTAGAAAAATTAAAAATGAATTTAAGTAATAAAAAAAATGATGATAAAGAAAATTTAATATTAAAAAATAAATTGTTTAAATTTAGTATATGATTAGATTTTTTTGAAAATGATAATATTTTAAGGTATTTAACAATAAATTTCAAAAAATAGGCATATTGGGGCGATCAATTTTTTATTTATTTGAAGATTAAATAGAAAAAAAGAATTTATTAAGATTTATTATTTATTGAATTTAATTTATTATTTAATGCATTTATTTTAGTTTCATTATTAATTTATAAGCTTCACTTACTGCATCTACAATTTTCCTAGGTTTTTTACAATCACCAATTTTTTTAATAGTTGGTACTTTCTGATGGATTTCATCAATCGGTGGAATATATTGCTTGACACCTGTAGAAATGATTAAATCATCAAATTCAATTTCAGTAGATTTTCCTTTAATTTCAAATTCAAGTTTATTTTTAGAGACTTTCTTTACATTTGCATTAAGATATTTCTTTATATTCTTTTCTTGTTCAAGATAATACATTATTACGAAGCTAACCATTTGATCTATATTAGAACCAAGTCTTTTCAATTTTTCAATTATAGTAACTTTTTTGCCCTTATCTACAAGAAATTCAGCTAATTCAATGCCTACCATTCCGCCTCCAATAATGACGACATTTTCCCCTACTTCGGTTTTATTTTCTAGTACTTCATTAAATAATTTATAATCCACGGAATCTAGGCCCTCAATTTCTGGAACAATTGGTACAGAACCAGTTGCGAGGATGAGAAGATCAGGCTTAATTTCTTCGACCAATTTGACTGATAATTCCGTATTAAGACGAAGATCGATGTTTAAATCTTTAATTTTAAAATTATAGTAATCAATAATA
The DNA here is from genome assembly GCA_964646355.1 of uncultured archaeon. Classification (GTDB taxonomy): domain Archaea; phylum Asgardarchaeota; class Lokiarchaeia; order Helarchaeales; family HEL-GB-B; genus HEL-GB-B. The sequence goes on from CAZYEE010000083.1 coordinate 6,213, forward strand.
TTATTTATTTCACCTTTATATGGAGCTGCTTTTGCGAGATGTAGATTACCACCAATTTTGTCTTTCTTTTCAATTAAGATTACGTTATGACCTCTTAATTTAGCGTATTTTGCAGCAGTTAATCCTCCGGGCCCAGCACCGACAATTAAAATAGTTTTAGGAGATTTTGCTTTAGGTATATCAGATTCAGCGATAAAAATATCTGGATTAAAAGCACAGTTAATCTCTTTCTGCAGAGCTAAAGCGTTAATACAATTATTACATGCGATGCATTTCATGATATCATCTTTTCTCCCCTCTTTAACTTTATTAACAAAGAAGGGATCACAAATAGATTGTCTACCCAGAGCGACAATATCGGCTCTACCTTCTTGTAGAATTTGTTCAGCAAGATCTGGATCATTGATCCTTCCGACCCCAATAACTGGAACTTTTGTTATTACTTTTTTAATTTCAGCAGATAATTTTGTGTGAATTCCACGAGGACTGGTCATATATGGAATCATTAAATGGTCGGGTGTTTCATCAGTTGAAGCGGAAACATTAATAATATCAATTCCTTTTTCTTCCATTTTTTTAGCGACAATTTTTGCCTCATCGATATCAAATCCACCTTTTACATAATCAGAACCGTTAATTCGCATACTAATAATCAAATCATCACTTACTCTGCTTTTAATCTCGTCAAATACCTCGACTAAAATACGCATTCTATTTTCAAGAGGTCCGCCATATTCATCAGTGCGCTTATTATGTTTAGGAGACAGGAATTGATTAATAAGATAACCATGAGCAGCGTGAATCTCAACACCATCAAAGCCTGCTTTTTGTGCTCTAACTGCGGAATCCCCATAATATTTTACAATTTGTTTTATCTCTTCTTTAGTTAAAGCTCTGGGATTTTCCATGAAAAGAAATTCATTTTTTATACCAGAAGGTGAGACTGGGCGATCTCCTATAAAGATTTGAGAGGTCTGAGAACCTGCATGCATAAACTGTATCATGGCAATAGCACCATGACGTTTAATAGCGCTGGCTAATTTAGAGAATCCTTCGATCTTATCATCCGAATCAATTTTCATCATATTCATAGTAGCTTTACCGAGTTGATGAATTGCTGTACCTTCGACATATATGATCCCAACTCCGCCCCTTGCTCTTAATTCATAATATTTGATAACCTTGTCAGAAACGGTGCCATCTGGATTCCCAAAATGGGTATCCATAGGAGGCATTGCTACTCTATTCCTACATTCAAGATGCTTAATTTTTATTGGTTCCAATAATTTCATAAAAAACACCTACTTTCCTTTCCATTTTGGTTTTTTCTTTTGTAATCTAGAGATCGCACCTGTAAAGAAGTCTTTAGTCTGTAAAAGCTGTGAATTAACAAATCCTTCCAGTTCCATTCCAAAAGCTGTGTCTTTTCCATAACAGGCATTTATTAATCGTTTTCCAAATCCTACTGCGAGTGGTGCACTGTCAATAAGTTCATCAGCGAAATCATTGATCATTTTGTCAAGTTCTTGTATATCTTTTGCAACATTGTTAAGTAATCCTAATCTATAAGCTTCCCTTGCATCGAATGTTCTCCCGGTTAAAATAATATCCTTAGCGTTAGTAAGTCCTACCAGTCGGACCAAGCGGATGGTTCCTCCTACATCAGTTATAATCCCAACTTTGGATTCTGGCATTGAAAACGTAGCAGATTCAACTGCAAATCGGAAATCACATGCACATGCGAGCTCGAATCCAGAACCAAAACAGTAGCCATTAATTCGTGCAATAACTGGCTTCTCCATCATTTCAATTTTAGTGAATATAGGTTGTAGCCATGTATTTAACCAGTATCTAAAATTCGGTGGTCTGAGTGGTGCTTTAAAATCAGAGCCAATATCTTGTCCCGTGAGCATTTTTAAATCAATGCCTGCACTGAATGTATCAGCCCCACCTGTAATAATAACTACCCTTGAACTGTCTTTTTCTACCTCATCTAAAGCATTATTGAGCCCGGTAAATAATTCAAAATTAAGGGCATTTTTTTTATCAAGACGGTTGAGTTTTATGGTTGTAATCGGCTTTTCCTCATTTTTTTCAATTAAAACAATATCACTCAATGTATTCTCATCTCATAATTTCTGTTATCCATATGGTTTCTTTAATATAAATTATTTTTTTTGATTGGATAATTTTTCCATTATAATTTAAATAATTTGAAATTGAATTAATTATAGATTAAGATAATTTATCATTTAGGTGTGATCGATAAAAATGAAACATAAAGAAGATTTTTTTAATGGTTATGATGATACTGAGTTATATTATCAAGTATGGGAACCCGAAGCAAAACCAAGGGCAGTTATACAGATAGTCCATGGATTAGGAGAATATTCTACGAGATATATAAATGTTGTTAACAAAATAGTTCCGGAGGGATATATAATATATGCCAGTGATCTTCGTGGACATGGTAAATCGAAGGGTATTCGTGCTTATATAAAAAAGTTTGATGATTATATAAAAGATCAAGATATTTTTACCAAATTAATCCAGAAAAATCATCCTGATTTACCTATATTCCTGCTCGGACATTCTATGGGCTCCATTATTTCAAAAATCTATGTAGGACGTGGAGAAACCCCATTTAAAGGGCTTATTTTATCAGGAGCTGGAACAAAAATTGGTGGATCTACAAATGCATTTCTCAAGGCTATTGCAAAATTAATGTCCTTATTAGCACCGAAAGCAACGATTTCGCCCGATATAAAAGGTGAAGATGTATCTCATGATCCAGAAGTTATAAAAAAATATGATGAAGACCCATTAATTTTAAAGAAGATAACTGTCAGACTGGGAGCCGAAATGATGAAAGCTAATGGAATTGCAAATAAATTAACTCCCAATATAAAGATACCAGTTTTGGTCCAGTTCGGATCAGAAGATACTTTGATTTTGGGTGGAGATGAATTAAAAGATCTATTTACAGTAGAAGATAAAACGATTATAAAATATGAAGGATTACGACATGAAGTATATAACGAACTAAAGGAAAAACGTGAAAAAGTATTACAAGATCTATTGGATTGGTTAAATAAACACGTTTGATGACATCTGGAAAAAATTAAAATTAAAATTAAAATTACTCCAGCAATAATTCTGCAAATCTATTTAACTTTTTATTCTTATAGATATCAATTTATTAAACAATTCTTTTAAATGTGTTAATATTTATTATATATTTTCTTTATTTTCTTTTTTAAGAATAGTTTCTAAAAATTTTTAGTATTATTCGATTTCAATTTTTTGATATTTATTTGTATTTTACTCTTTGTTTTCTATATTTTCTGCTACCACCGTAAGCGTCGAATAACCCAGGTCTTGGGTCAATTTCTGCACCATAATATGGAATAGGATATCGTATTCCTCGTTTATACAATTCTTCTAGGCCCTTAACTAATGGATTCTCGATCATATTTGAGGGAATTGCAATAACAAGTTCATCATCTTGAGCATGTCCGAATCTTCTTTCACCATAACATGGAATAGATAATGCAGGTTTTCCCGTATTATAACATTGGGCAATATAATCCACGCATGAACTTTCTCCAACACAATAGAAAGTAAATCTTTCATATTCAAAAAATTGTAATGCATTGATAATTAATATCATTTGAGCAGCATTGCCATATAATAATACGATATCAGGATCAAATGGATCATAAAGAAGCGGAGCTAGAATCACTGCTTTATATTTACCAGGTTTAATTTTTGGGAAGATAGACTCATATTTAAGAGATTGTTCAATATCTTTAAACCATTTAACGGTTCTATAGGTCCCATTTTTTATCATTTCTGGAGGTTCAGGTAAAAGTCCAAGCATATAAGGACAAACAGGTGTAGCAAGGTGTTCAGCTGTTGCACCAACTGTCCAGTCAAATGTTCTAACTCTTGTAATTAATTGACATAATGTTGCAGGCTCTTTTTTATCAGGAATACGGGCCCATTTATTGTTATAAAGCTCTTCCTCATTTTCTAAAAGTTTGAAAGCAACTGGAAATGTTTTTAATCTTAAAAACCTTTCAATTTTTTGAGTTAAATCTTTCCATTTACCCATAATATTCACTTCTTTCTAAAATATTTAGCATTAAAATTTCCATTAAATAATTCATAAACAAGTTCTTTTTCATTTCTAATTTTTCTATTAAATTCGGTAATACATCTTCCAATTTGGATCAATTCATGAGCATCTGATCCACCAATGCCTATTAACTCTCTTTTCTTACAAACAGACATTGCGAGTCTATTAGCTCTTCTGGAAACTTGTCCATTAAGAACCTCGATTCCGTCTACAATATCAAATATGGGCATATTTAAAACCTCATTTAAATCAAGCCCAAGATCTCCAATACCAACTACCAAAAATTCTCTAAATGGGTGAGCAATTGCCAAGAACGATTCATTATTTTGACCAATAACATTGCGTATCTCAATTGCTTTGGGCAAACCTTCGATTAATTTAGAATCAAGTGTATTAAAATTATATAATAACAAATCTCCTTCCCTTGCTGTAATTTCAACTCCATTTAGTATTAAAATATCATATTTTTCTCTTAAAGCTTGCAATTCTTCTAAAGACCAGTATTTATTATGTTCTGTAAATACAATTCCATCTAATCCGATATCAATTGCTTCCTTAATTGCATCTTCAGGATCAATATTACTACAAGGTGATTTAGGTTTAGTGTGGATATGCATGTCGATTAACATATTTATTCACTTGGATTGGACTTGATTGGAGATTTTTCAGAAAAAATTGCACAATAATCTGATACAATAGGTATTTTCTCAGAAATATATTTGAAAAACTCAGTTCTGGTCATTTCTGGATTCTCTTCTTTCACTTTTCGCCATTCATTGGATAATATTGCAGGTATTATAGAGTTTAAACATTCATTCAATAAATTTCCAAAATGTCTACATCCGGGTCTTGAAATTTCTCGTTTTATTTTACTTGTAATTCCAGGTTCAAGTTTCATTCCAACTGCTTTTTGCAATAATTCTGCTGCAGGAGGACATAATGGTGTCGTAAACCGTCTCATATGCCCCTTTATTTTTAAAATTTTTAGTTCATTCAAATCAAATTCAAACTCTATTTCGTGAGCATATAAATTATCTTCTAATGTTCCAAATACACGAATTGTATTGTCATCAATTTTTTCAATTCCAATAAATTTATTTCTATTAAATCCTAAAACATCCTCCATATTAATCCACCTTAAAGGCTAAACAGCTATTTTTCATGTTAGGGAGCATATCAGCAAGCTTTTTAGGAGTTAAATCCTTCATTTGTTTAATTTCAGGTACTGCTCTTTCTAAAGGTTTAACCGTTAATGCGAGTATACAGCCTTCACAGCATTCCATAATAAGTCCTGCCAAATAATTGCATCCATCGGTATCACCCACCAATTTCATTATTTTTTTCGTTAAACCGCTACCAATCCTTAACCCGACAACATTCTGGATTTTGTTTAAATATCCATCACAATATCCTGGAAACATAGTACGCTCAATTTTCCCATCAATTTTTAAAATTTCCATTCCTGCTATTTTTACTTCTATTTCTACTTCACCTTTAAAAAAGAAATCTTCCATCGTAGCCCTTGATGTTAATGTCTTTTTATTTTTATCCTCATAAACATGAACACTTTTATTTTTAGTATAGAACAGAACCATATATATCACTATAATGATGTTATTTGATCCAATTATAAAATATAGCTCATAATTTGAAAATAATCTCTTTTATCATTATTGTTAAATAACCAATATTATTTTTGATAATACTTTTATTATATTTACTCTTATTAACCAAAAACTCTATCATAAAATAGAAATAAATCGAATAGTATTCAAATAAATAAATAAAGATCAGATTAGAATATTCTTAATAATATTATAGGTGGAATAATAATTATTTAAATTATTTTTAGAGAATTGAATAAAAAATTCATAAATTAGAGGTAATATAAGTATAATAGAATCAGAATTCATTTTATGAAGAGCCTAATTATTGCTTTATTAAAATTGTTGATATATAAAAATAAGAAATAGAAGTTAAAAACAATTAACAATAATTTAAAAAGATCTTATGTAAAACTTAATCACAATGTAAAACTTTAGCATTATATAATATAAAATAGTTTTTCTAGCCACTAAAAGAAGATAATTTATTTAATATCCGAGGAAATTATAGATGTATACCAGATTACTTAAAATTTTTAATAATTATGACGTTAATTTGGTGGATGATAATAGAATTGATATTTTGGAAACTGAGTTATATAAAAGTATTACAAATATTGATCCACAAATAAGAGAAATCTTTAATTTAGCAATTCAATCAGATAAATTTGAGTTCTTAAGAACGATAAGACATATATTTCGAGTGCTTATTGTTTATTTTAAGATTCTTAATGATAAATTTAAACCACCAGGAAAATTGAATAATTTAGAATTTAATCAAATTAAACATTTAATTAAAAAAATCAACAATCGAAATAAAGAGATTCTTCCTTGCATTTTCTTACTTCATGATATCGGAAAACCTTTTAATAGAAGATTTCATCCTGAAGAAAGCGCCAAGATTGTTGATAATTATCAACTGGCTGAAAATTTTAATTTGAAAGAAGACGAGAAAATTGTTGTTAAAAAGACCATCGAATACCACTTAATGATGGGGACTATTTATAATGGTGAATCCTCATTATGGAAATTATTAACTTTTAGAAGCGATCCAGAAACGGATGTACTATTATTAAATAAAAATTTAGAATTATTTTTGGATATTCTTGTAATATTTGCTATTATGGATATTTGGGGTTATCCTTATGGAATTGTTTCTAAAACCAATATAAATGAATATCTTAATTTAAAAAGTATATTCCAATATTTATTATCATTCGATAATTATAAATTTTTTAAAAATAAACTTGACGAACTTGCCATTAAAAGAATAGATTGGCGCATTTCAAGCGGATTACGAATTTTTCAATATTATAATACAAAACCGTTATATTCTATGGAATTTTTTCTGAGAAAAATATGGAATGCGATTTATAGATATAATGGCATTAAAATAACCGATGAGAATTGGAATGAATATAAACAAAAATATTTAAGTCAGACAATTAGAGCACAGATACATTATGGACTTCCAGTATTAATGAGGCTTACTTTAGGAAATTTTGAAAGAAGGAA
>CAZYEE010000084.1:0-13457 GCA_964646355.1 uncultured archaeon
TTCAGTTTAAGAACATTCATTATTTTAAAATAATTTATCATAAAGGTTTATGCGACTAAATTATAACATTATGGAATTTTATGGTATGGCTTCTGGATTTTTTGTATAATATTCAAGTCTGCCATATATTCTATCAAGATGTTCATTAACTTCACTTTCTTTGACATAAAACTCATTTAATTTTTCATTTTTAATTTTATCAAATGCTTGAAAATTATTTACTTCAGATTGTAATTTTTCAATAATATCAAATAAATAGAGCTGTCTGGATAGTATTTCGTTTTGTATTTCAGTATATTTTTGTTTGAGATTGGATTTAGCTTCAATAATCTTGTTGTTACGGATCATATCAATTGTTGTATTCAAATAATCGTCGATTGTATCATATATTTTGGAATAATCATTGAAAATTTTTTTAATAATTTTATTTAGAATTTCGACCGCCTTTTTTAATGATATTTGCTTTTTCTGATTATTTTGAGGTATTAATTGTGTTCTTAAGGTGATTAATTTAGAAGGATCCTTTTTTGCAATCTCTAAATAGCGGAATAAATTTGAAATAAAAAGTGAATTTTGTCCTGCCATTATTCCGAACTCTTCATCATAAAAAAGAGTAGAACCACCGATAGAAATGCAGCGCCCTTGACAAGAAATGGCGATTATTGGACTATTTGGAGGTATTGCTGTATTTGAGGTAAATGCTAGAGGATAGCAATCTTCAGAAAGTAATGTAAGCGTGGAGCCTGAATAATATATTTTATTTATGTTTTTTGATATTATTCCTTTATTAAAAATGCTTATTTGTGGAAAGTATATCGCATTTTTCCAGTGTTTCTTTGGATCTCTTATGTGATTGAAATCAAAACGAATCCCGAAATATTTTGCTAGGTTATTAATAGTTAACGATTGATTTCTCGCTGAATCGCATACTAACACTAAGAAACCACCATTTGAAATAAAATCTACGATGGTCGATATCTCCTCATCTGAGAATGAAATCCGAGGAGCACCAATAAATAAAACATCCACATCTTCAATCTTCTCAGGAGTGATTGGGCCTATTAAAAGTCTAAATACGATAATAGAATGTTTTTTTAATATATTGTTAAGCTTTAAACAAGTTCTTAAGGAAATTCCTTCCTCATGTGATTCATCAAATACAATTTTGAGTGTCATGATTAACACAAGTTTTGAAGTTTAAATTAAAAGAGATAAATTATTTTTCTATTGATTATTGTAAACTATTCTGTATTTATTCTACTTAATAAATTATTTCTAATCATATCTAATTTTTCTCGTATTTCAGCTTCACTTGCATACCATCTATTCAGAACATCGACAGCTTCTGTCTGATATTCATTTCCTAGAAAACTAAATTCAGCATGTTGATTATTTATTTCTGCTGCTATTGAATCAATTTTCTGAAGGATTAATTTATAATTTTTATTGAGATTTTCTTTAACCTTTATTATTGGAACTTTTGAGATCTGACCAAGAATTCTATTATACATATTATCGATGATACCATCAATTTCTTTCAATTTTTTTGTGTTTAATGAAATAAGATGTTCCAGTAATCTTACAGCTTTAGAAGGAGAAATTTTCTTATATTTATCTTTTATTTCTTTTTCCCTTTTCTTGAAAATCGTTGAAATATATCGCAAAATGTTGTCAATTAGCTTCTTATTGTTATATTTTTCAAGAAGTGTATCATTAAAAATTGAAGAACTTGAGAACCCTATAACATTACTTTCAGTTGAGATCACGCCAAGAGCAGTCATTGAAGGTATAGAATCTCTATCGGTATATATAAAACCTTTAACAGATTCATCTAATATAGAAATTGAGCATCCTGTAAAAATTATTTTATTAATACTCTTTGTAAATGGAAAAGACTTTTTAATATGATGAATAATGGGTAAACGAGGATTATTATTTAAATTGTGTTTATAATCCTCAACAAAATCTGGATTAAACTCAAATTCAAACCTTCTACTTAGTTCTGATAGATTATTCCCTGATAACTCTCCTCCCGCTACAGACATTAATATTAGGAACCCTTCTTGTTTCACAAATTTTTCTATTGCCACTATTTCAGAATACTCTAAAGGTTCTGTAGGTCCTCCTATTATTAAAACATGATAAGAACTCAAAAGATTGCTTGTTAAATATTCTTTAATAAAATTAACTTCAAAATTATGTTCTTTTATAATATCCTGAAGCTTTAATGAATTCGATGAATTAAGTATCTCATTATGGGCTTCCGAAATAGCTATTTTTAAGACCATTATATAATAATGATTATTGAAAATTAAAAAATCTTGGTTATATTTTTTTAGACATTCATGAAAAAATGTAGGTAAAATTTATAGACTGAAAAAAATTAAGAATGAATTAATTTTGATTAAATTATTAAAAAAAATATAAAGTGTTATAAAATGGAAAATAAAGAAGAAAAAGATAGCGAATTAGCGGAAACAGAAAAAGAAACTAAAGAAACAAAAAAATCAAAGAAAAAAAAGAAGGCACAACCCACTTTAAGACCGGACTCTCCTCCTTTAGAATTTTTACAATACATATTAACTGCAATAAGATTTTATGACTACATTTTCAATATTCCTTTTGATCTACTATTTCAAGAAAAAGCATTTCTTCAATATAAAGAAAGTATAATAGAACCACTATTACAGAACAGTAATGATTTTAAAAAAATCTATGAGGACTATAATATTAACAGTCTTATTGATAAATTGAGGGATGAGAGCTATAAAAGAGCATTCGAAGCTGGGTTTAAAGAATCATTAACAAAAAAGAGCAAAAAATATACCATGATTATATATATTGCATCACTGGCTTTAGTTACAACTATAATTGCATTATCTTGGACAGGTATTTTAACTGGAGGAATAGAATATTACATATTAATTCCCGCAATGATTGCGATATGTATTATCCCAACATTAATCAATTATATGCTTCAGAAAAAGTGGATAAATTTTATAGAAACTAATTTACAGGATTTCATAGCTCAAAATATAAATGAAATTAATAAAGGAATTGAATTCGTGCAAGAATTAATAAATAATGCCCATAATATTATGGTTGAAAACAAATTTGATGGTAGAAGATTTAGAATTTTATGTTTTAGAAACGATTATAAACACATTAATATTTTAGAAGAAAGAAAACAAAGAGGACTGACTTTCTATATAGCGGAGTTTATTACACCATTATTTGAGGATATACAATATCAAGCGGAAAAAAGTGAAGGTGCTAAAGAAACAAAAACCAGTGAAACACAGCCTGACACAAATTCAGACAATAACTACGAAGAAATTGATGAAGAAAACGATCAATAATCATAATTAAAAATTTTTTAGATCTAAATGAAAAAATTTACCAAAAAATACCTAGACGAGATATCAATTAAAAAAACATATACGTGTAGAATTTGAGAAATTTGCTAAAAATATTTTTTAATTTTTTATATTATTACACATTGATGAACTGTTAGTTATTTTAGATTCTGTTAAATAATATTTCTCTGGGGCATCAGATATTTTTTGTATCTATTGGAATTTTTGATTAAAAATAGCCTAATAAAAAAAATATAACAAATTAAGAATAAGCTTAAAATTTTTTGTTAAAGTTTAAAATCCTATTGAATCTTAGGTTTATTTTTAAGTTAACAAAAAAATTTAAGCTTAATCCAAATTAAAAAAAGAAATTAAAAATAATAAAACTTCTATCAAATTTCAGTCGAAATTAATTTCCAATAAAAATCTTTTATTAAAGTCTCTTGAAAAAAGAATATAAAAATTAAGAAAATTTAGTTTAATATGAAAAAAATAATCATTCTTTTTTATATTTAAGTTTATAATTAAGAATAGGATGTAATGAAGCATCATCAACTATCATATCAATTATAGATTGTCTTGAAATATTTAATTTAATTTTTTTAGTTCTTCCATGCCTTCCTAAATTTACAATTTTTGCATTAATCAATCCCAACATATCTAATTCATTAATTAAATCGCTCACTCTTCGTTGTGTTAATGGAGATATCAAGGATAATTTATTACATAATTCGATGTAAGCAGAATAAACATCGCCAGTCGTATTATCAGCATAATTTTTCTCCTCAAGGAAAAAAATCCCTAAAAGTACTAATTTTGATTGAATTGGTAAAGTTTCGATAGCGTCCTTAATTTTATCATGTTCAATATTTTTAATTGCTTCTCTGACATGATCTTGGGTAATTTTTTTACAATTATTTCTTTCTGCTAGTTCAGCTGCTACTCTTAGAAGGTCTATAGCTCTTCTTGCATCTCCATGTTCACTGGCTGCCATAGCTGCCGCCAGACTTATAGTTCCTTCATCTAATACCCCCTCATATAAGCCCATTTTAGCTCGTTCCCTTAAAATATCTTCCAATTCTATTGAATTATATGGTGGAAAAACTATTTCCTCCTCGCTTAAGCTGCTAAGTATCCTGCTGTCCAAATAATTTTTAAAATTTAAATCATTTGAAATGCCGATTAAATGTATTCTTGCATTTTTTAGGAACGAATTTATACGGGTTAATAGATACAATGCTTTATTAGGAGTTTTATTAACCTTATTTTTCTTTAATAGTTGGTCTATTTCATCTAAAACAATTATTAAAATACCATTTTTAAATTTTTCTAGCTCAGTTTTAAACCTATCGTATACTATGTCTGTTGGAAGCCCTGTAAATGGAATCTCTATTCCGATAAATTCGCACAGACGGGCAAAAACTCTATAGCTCGTATCAATATGTCTACAATTAATCACACATTGTTTTACATTATTGATATTGTATTCAATGCATTTTTTCTTGATATGTTGCAAAACGAACATTGTTACGGCAGTTTTACCAGTACCACTTTTTCCATATAAAAATAAATTACTGATGGTTCGATTTCCTGGTTGGAGGACTGGAGCAAGAACTTGAAAAATTTTTTTGATCTGCTCATCTCTATGTGGTAGACTTTGGGGAACATAAGTTGAGCTCATTACCTCTCTATTTTTGAATATCTTGCTAGGTTCGTTGATAATTCTATCTAAATAATTATCTATATCAAATGAATTGGTTTTTCTTTCTATTCCAGCCAATTTAAATAATCACCAGCTATACTTGTAATTTATGCTAAAATAATATTGTTATTTTGAAAAAAGATTTGAATTATTAATGAAAATTAATTATTGCTTGGTATAAGTTGTTTTTAAAGCTTTTTATCTTTATAAATCCCTCATGTTCCTTTATAAACAAGGGATATTTATTATATATTTCCTTTTAAATACAAAATCCTTATGAAATTTTATAGATTATTTTTGTCAAAAAAATTTATTTAATTTTACTCATATAAAAATTTGCGATTTTCGACTAAATAATTAAATCGCACATAAATGGAATTTTGGCGCGGAATTTTTAAGGAAAAATGGATAAATATTCTAAATTAAGAATTTTATTTAACTTATGATTTATGATTTAAAACTTTAGTGGATAGATAGCCTAAAAAACAGCATTTATTACACTAAACATTATTCATAAAAGTTAAAAAGATGGAAAATTCGTAGTGAATTAAAATCACTGCATTTAGCGAAATTAATAAAATTAAAAAATATCATTAAAAATTGGTGAAATTAAAAAGAAATAAATAAGATTTTAAAAATTAAATATAATAAATTTTTGATCGGAATAAGGAAAATAAAAAACAAATAAAAAATTAATTAGTTGATTTGTTTTTGATTGATTCAGGGACTACCTGAACTGATGGATAAATCTTTAATACAAAAGTTAAGTCCTAATTTTTCTAATGTTTCTTTTTTAGGTACACCATTTTCATCAAATTCAATGAATTGATAGTAGAATTTGATCATTTTTTCGACATTTATCTTTTTACCTTTTAGTGGTCCTTTTTTCATAGGAGGATCACCTATCGCTCGCTTGGCTACTTCATGACTGATTGCATTTTCTCTTGCATTAAACATTTGGCGAAGTGTTTGAATTCTCCAGCCAATTTCAACCAAATCATCTACTTTTAAGTCCCAACCAACAACTGCTTTTATCATTTCTAGTAGTGGATATTGTCCGCACCATTCTGAAAACATGCATAAACCCAAACTATTAAAGCTCTGATAAAATTTGGTGACTTTTGCTTGAGCCTTACCTTTTTTCTTTGGATTTTTGCTATTTTTAACTTTAAAACCATTTAAGAATCTATTTCCGGGTCCCACTAAGAAATAATCAATACATCCTGCGGTGTGCCGACCGGGAGTCGGATCTGCTACATAGGTTAACATTAAACCTTTTGTTAGCCTTGCATCATGCATAGGTAGTTCTTGACCTCGTGAATGAATGGCATACTCTTCTGAACCTGCAATTTTTTCGCTTGCTTTTTTAACCCCATTGGCTAAAATATTTCCAATACCTTCTCTATTAACAATCATTTTACAAAGAGGTAGGAGATAATCAGAATTATTCCATTGAGGTAAAAAACCATCCGGGTAATCTTTACATTTAAAATCCTCCTTTTTTAACAATCCATTTTCCACACATTCCAATGTATAAGCCACAACGCCTCCGCATGATATTGTATCGACTCCTTGGCGGTTGAGATAATCATTTATCAATATGATAGACTTTAGATCGTCGTTAAGAATTAGCCCACTAAATGCAGCAAGTGTCTCATATTCTGGACGATCGACATCCTCAAAACCTAATTCTGGTATGGTAAGTTTAGCTCCACATCTAACGGGGCATGAATAGCATCCTACAGAGCCTGAGTAATAATTTCGAAGATATGAGCCGTCCATTTTTTTGTATCTCTTCTTTTGGAATTCTATTTTTGCAACTCCTTTATAGTTTTTGATTGGAGCGTCTCCTATATTAGTAAGCATTCCGTAGAAAAAAGGAGTACCTACTTTTGCTAGGAATTGAGCATATAGAGAAGCAATCTTAAAATTAGAATAGTGTATCTTGGTAATTCGTAATAATCGTGCAAAACTAGGCGCTAAATTAACAACATAAGAAATTATAAAATTATTCTTTTTATTATTGATTTTTTGATTATAATCTTTTGTAAGTTCAATCATTTTCTGTTTATCTGCAATATTTAACTTCTTTTTACTTACTATGCATATGGCTTTAAGTTTTTTAGCCCCCATTACCGCCCCAAGTCCGCTTCGGGCAGCAATCCGAGACCTATCATTAACAATTCCTGCAAATAGACATTTATTTTCACCGCCAGGACCGATTGAGGCGATATCACATTTTCCATATCTTTCCCTAAGTATCTCTTCAGTTTCAAATACATCCTTACCCCAAAGATCATTTGCATCTATTAATTCATTTTTTTCTTTACCAATAAGTAAATATACCGGATTTTTTGACTCGCCTGTTATAAAAATTGCATCATAACCCGATTTTTTAATCGCATTTCCAAAATTACCACCTGAGTTAGCGTCACCCCAGCCGCCTGTTAATGGACTCTTCCCGCATACCATATATCTACCTGAAAATGGTGCTGTAGAACCGGTTAATAATCCAGGGCAGAATCCAAGAATATTATCAGGACCTAATGGATCACATTTCGGTTTTATTCTAGTATATATATAGTAAATTCCAAGTCCATAACCACCTAGATAGTTCTTATATATCTCTTCATCAGGTTCTTCCTCTTTTATTTCGCCATTAGTTAGGTTCACCCATAAAATTTTTCCGGTCCTGCCAAATATTTTTCCAGAAACTTCTTCTTTGGCAATTTCCCTTTTTAATTGTTCCAAATTGTAAAATTTATAAAACATAGCTTCTGAGAGGCTGGTATTTGCTGTGAAAACTTTTACACATTTTTTAATAAAACCAAGAACTTTCAACAGTTTTAATGAACCAGATAAGTAAGGTGATGTCTTCAACTTTCTAAAGAGTATTGGTTTAACTAATCCTAATCTGTTCATAAAATAATCAAAAAAAGTAATTGCGTCACCTTCTATTTTTATGTCCCATTTATTAATATTTTCCCAATCCTCTTCTGGTAGTGGTAATACTTCTAGATCTTTATCTTTAAAATTAAATAGTACTCCATTTGGAAAATCTGGTGCTATTAGTGCCAATTTAATATTTAGCTTACTTTTTTTAAGCTGTTTTTTTATGATGTCGGTGTTTTTTACATATGACATAGCTGCGTACAAGAATCCTGCCAGACCTTTATATGCCACATTACTATTTATATCAACCATTATGAATGAACCTCAAAAATCTATATCCTTTCCTTCAAAAGCATATAATAAAATCTTCTTATATTCCGCAGGACTTGCAGCTCTAGGGGAGGTGGTGGCAGATTGAGAATCTATTATTTTTGATACTAATTGTTCCATTTTTTCGTTAAGTTCCTCTTTTTTAATATCCATTTCTGCAAGAGTGGTTGGAAAGTCAACTTTTCTCATTAAATTTTTGATATCCTCAATCACCTTTCCCACAGCGGTATCATCATCATCGGTCCAATCAGCTACTCCCAGCATCTTAGCACTTTCTGAAAGAATTTTCTTTGCATATTCACTCTCTGGATCGTTTGAAACAAATTGTAATACATATGGAAGAATTACACCCACAGTTAGACCATGTGGTTTGTGAAATACAGCACCCAAGGAATGCCCAATTGAATGGCCCACTATCACATTTGCGTTTCCAAAGCTTAATCCGGCAATACAGGCTGCAATATGCATTTTTTCCCTGGCTTCTATATCTTCGCCATTTTCATATGCTATAGGCAGATATTTTCGTACCAATTTTATTGCTTCAATAGCCAGCCCATCGCTGAATTCGTTTTTAAAAGTACTAACCAAACATTCCCAGGCATGTGCTAAGGCATCAAAACCTGTAAATGCGGTCATTTTAGGGGGTAATGATTTGGTAAAAATTGGATCAATAATAGCATAATCAGGAACTAATTCCCGAGATGCCAACTCCATTTTGAAATCAGTGCCATCCGCCATCTTTCTTGTGATGATTATTGCCCAAGTTGTTTCAGCCCCGGTTCCGCTAGTAGTTGGAATCGCCAATAGTTTTGTTTTTAATTGAAGTTTATTAAAGGGATATAATTCATCCAAGCTCGATTCTGGATTTTCATATAAAAACAATATAGCTTTTGCTGAATCTATTGAACTGCCTCCGCCCAATCCAATGATAAGGTCGGGTTTGAATTGCTGACAGACTTCTGCTCCTTTTTTTATAGTTTCCTCTCTAGGATCTGGCTCTACCTGATCAAAAACCTTGAATTTTTTATCATATTTTTTTAGCCTATCTGTAACATATTTAATTAATCCGAGTTTAACGATACCTTGATCTGTTACTATAAATACTTTTTTTCCAGGAATATCTTGTAAAAATTCTAATGCTCCTTGTCCAAAAGATATTAAAGGGGTTCCAAAAAACCAATATTTTTTACTTGTCAATGTTATCTACTCATTCCACTTATTATTATCATTTATTTTTTATTATAATTTATTTATAAATTTTGTTTTTTATGTCTTTAATATTGATTATAGTAGAAATTAAATAATATTCATATTAACTCCAAAATATTTTTTGTATTTACATCAATATTTTAAGAGTTCTTATTTTATAATCACTAGATATCTTAAAAAATGATATCTTTGGATGTTTGATAGCAAAATTATTAAATTCTAGCATTAAAACTTAATTGGATAATTTAATCATATCTAAAGATTTATAAATTATTTACTATAACTAAAGAAATTTAGAAATTTAATTTCATAAAAATATATATTAAAGAAATCTAAAAAAGTATCCATCACATAAAGATAAAAAAAATTCAATAAATTTTTTAATTTTGATCAATTAGAAAAATATAAAGAGAACTGATATTTTTTCCTTTATTTTAAAGAATTTGCCAATTGATACAAAATGGATAAACAAAAGGATTTTGAGGAAATGTTAAATAGCAGCTTATTAGCGAAGTTGGGATTAAAAGACGAGATTTTGGAATTGATTAAGAAGAAATGTGAGGTATGTAATTCAATTCCGATTGATTGTGCACTTCAACCACACTGTGGAGATCGAAAATTATTGAAAATTCAGATTGAGATGGGAGTGCCTTATGAACAATTACCAAAATTCTGTTACGAACAGCAAATTCAAGCAATTTTTCGTTTTATGAATGGAGAAGCATGCCTTATTGAACCAAGGGATGTTAAAATCTTTTTAAATCATTTCCTGGAAAAATTAATTGGAGAGAAAAAGGTAAAATTTAGAAACTCGGATACCCTTTACTCAAAATTAATAGTAAAATTATCCGAATATGATGAGAATTTCTACGCTGTTAGAAAAGAGGTAAATGGGAAAGGAAAAATTATATTTATTTTAAAAGATGTTATATATTTATTGGATTTTGACAATCAAATTGCTATTATAAATTACGATAATAGTTATGTAAATGATGAAGAAGAACTTGAAATGATCTTAAACCTTTTAACCCAAAGATATAAACTTAATATGGAAATTGATGAGGAATTGAGAGGATGGTGGAAATTAATATTTTCTTTTCCAAAGGATTTCAAAATTGATGAGAACGCCTTCAAGGAATTTAAATCAAAAATTAAAGAATATGTCAGGTATGTTAATTTTTACAAAACTTATGATAATTATAAATTAAAAATCGATATTAAAACCCCAAAAAGTATGAACTGGGAGAGAGAAAAATTAAGTATAAAGGAAATTAAAACGATATTTGAAACTATAGGAAAGTATTTTAGGTAAGTTAGAATTTAGAATTATATGGGTGGAATAAAAATGGAAAAACCCCAAATAAATAAAATATTAATGGATCTATTAAAGCTAGATGAGTCAGAAACTATTACATATCTAACAGTATTAAATTATGGGCCACTAACTTTGGGTGAAATTAGCGCTTATGCAAATATTGAGTATTTAGAACTTACTTTATGTATTGAGAAACTCAAGAAAAGGAAGCTTATAGTAGAGCTTCCAGGTGTTATTAAGAATTATCAAGCTTTACCACCTTATAAAGGATTTTTAGAAAAATTAACATCTTTAGAACGAAATATTGGTGAAATAATAAAGAAAATGGAAAGTTTATCCACTGATACTGAAAATCAAATAGAAGAAATAGCCCAGGATAAATTAAATCAAATAACAAGAGAATTCACTACTAATACCCAGACGATTAAAACAAAAACAGAGCTCCTTAAAAAATCTGCAGAAGATAGCATAAAAATTTCTAAAAATAATGTAAACAAACAGCTTAATATTCTCAAGGAGGAGTTAAATACAATTGCAGAGAAACATCTACAAGAATTCAATAAAATTATTTTACAAATAAAGGAGGATATTAATAGCAAAGTTTCTAATATAAATGCTGAAATTTTAGAGATTTCTAGAAAAAATAAGAGTGATTTAAATACCAAAGTTGATGAATTTTTACAAATGAGTAAAGAAGATACCCAGAAAGTAATTGAAAATACAATTACCATATTTAACGATGTTTTGAATAGTTTCTCCAATGAGATTATTAATTTAAGACAATCCTTTTCTCAATCAATAATTGAATTTCTTAATAAATTCAAGGATATGTCTGTAGAAGTAGAAAAATTAAGCCGAGATTTATTTAAAAATTTCAACGAAACATCGGCAAATATTATTTCAGAAGTTCAAACTTCATTTAAAAACCATATTGAAAGAAGCTTGAACGAAAGTATTGAGTTATCAGGGTCATTTAATAAAAAATTCGTTGGTACTATAGAGAATCTTAATTCTATTATTGAAAATGAAGTAGATAATTTGCACACTAAAGAAGTAGAACTAATAGGCGGACTTTTAAAGGTAATTACTGATCTGATCTCAAGTTTTGATAATGATATAATAGCTTCTTTGGAAACCGGTAAAAGTAAGGTATTGGAGTTTTCAAATACACTAGAAGAGGATATTAATGAAATATTTAAGACCTATTTTAATACATTAAATGAAAATATCGATGATTTAAAAAAGGTATTTCAAGAGAATTTAGTCTCATTAAATACCACAATTTTTGATATGACTGATAGCTTGAATAAGGAGATAATTGAAGGGTTATCCCAGCATTTGGATAAATTTTCAAATATTTCGAGGCAGTTTGAAGTCAATTTAACTGATGATCTTAAAGATAACCTGAATAAATATAAGGATGCCGCTGCAAGTTTTCTAAGTCAGTTTACTGATATTTTAAAATCCAAATTGGATAAAGCAAAAGAGGGATTAAATAGATTAAAAACTGAAATTTTACTTAAGATTGAAGAAACTCAATCACAATTTCAAAAGAAGTTTCAAAAATTAAACCAAGATCTTAAACAATTAATAAAAACTCAAATAGAAACGGTTGATACTAATATAGGACCTATACAATCTAAATTTTCCGAGATTATAAATACCGAAATTCAAAATATTTTGGAAGATACTGAATCTATTAAATCAGAATCGATTTCATTCCTTCAAGACAGCCGAACTGTTCTTAATTCGCAAATAAATTTCTTTAAAGAAGAAGTTGAAAATTTAATTCAAAAGATATTTAAACAAATTGATTTACAAGTGGCAAGCTCCCAGGAAAAATTGCAGAGCCTTGAAAATAATTTCAATAAAATATTTGAAAAAAGAATCCAAAATATAATTGAAAGCACCCAAAAGTTTGACACTAAATTGAAAGAGGAATTCAAAAATCAATATAATATAATAGCCCAAGCAGCCTCGATTATTGAAGAAAATATGGCACAAACAATTTCAGAGATTTCTTCTAATTATAATATATTAATTGAGAATATTAAATCAGCAGTATCTGCAGAACTAACCAGAGAGATTTCAAACTCCGAAGAGCTTCTCTCATTTCTTTTGACCAATTTTGATAAAAATATCAGCGAAAATCTGGAATACATAAAATATAATGTGGATGATTTGATTAATAATATTACGACAACAATTTCTACGATAATTGAAGAGAGTAGAAACTTACACGAAATGTATTCGCAAAAAGCTGAAGAAATGATTAAGTTTCAGAATTCGACATGTCAACAAAGAAATGATTTACTTATAAATGAAATTAATAAAATTGGTAGCACCTATTTTACAAGATCGCAAGACGATTTCCAGCAAAAATTAACCTTTTTCATACAAAATTTAACTAAGATTAAAAATGATTTCATTGAAACTATGACTACAATTGAAAACAAAATTAAAAAAAGACTTGCTTTAAACTCAAAAATCTTAACTGATTCATTAATGAATATTAACAAAAATCTGACTGGTACACTTGTCCAATTAAAGGAAAAATCCTCAGATATTTTGTTGAATTTTAAGAACGAATCCAACATGAGCTTTGAAGATTATATTAACAATATGAAATCAAAATCTATAGCTCTTGAAAACA
>CAZYEE010000085.1:0-4674 GCA_964646355.1 uncultured archaeon
TAAAAATCCCATTTTTTTGAATCTTTAAACTCTCTAAATTTTTTGACATTTGATCAGAATTAAAATTATGATTCAAGTGTATTTGAGGATTATTTATGTTGCGTTCTATATTTATACTTTCAACAGAGATCGAATCTGGAATTTTTTGACCCTTTATATACTTTATTTTGTCCTCAATCCATTCAATTCTTGGAAATGTACCCGGGAAATCTGTCAACCCTAATCTTATATCATTTATTTTACAAACTGGACAATATCCACCGAAAGTAATTGCACCACACCTTTTACACAACATATTGTTATTACTCCTTTTGGTATTGCAAAAATTTTTTTCAAATAAGAATAATTTATAACTTGTGAGTGTTATATTAGAATCAAGTTTAATAAACATTTTCATGAATTAATTCATATTCTCATAAATAAAAAAGATTCAAAAATGGTAAAATTAATGAAAATAAATAGATGAGGTTATGATGATCGACGATAAAGTAAGAGTTGTAATGAAAGATAATTATAAAAAAGTCAATAAGCCTGATATACTGATCGGACTTCCATCTACGGGACTGGTGGGTTTGATCTCAGCATTACATATCATTGACACATTAGAAATGGAATATTGTGGATATGTAGAGTCAAAACTTTTTCCACCAATCATTCTAATTCATGATAATGAATTAACTGTACCCTTAAGAATTTATCAAAAAGATAAATTGCTTGTAATAATTTCTGAAATCTCATTACCTACTGACCCTATCTTAACTTATAATATTGCAAATGCATTGGTCGAGTGGATAAAGGATTTAGATCCTGAATATTTATTAATCTTAAGAGGTAATCCGGTTCCAAATAGATTATCGATCGAAGAGCCAAGCTGTTATGGACTTGGAGTATCAAAAGAGCTAAATGATTTGGTTGAGAAAGTAAAGTGCGATATAATGGAACATGGTATCATGACAGGTGTCGACGCACTAATTTTGTGGGAAAGTCAAAAGATGGGACTTCCTGCCATTGCTCTTGCATCTGATGCTTTTCCAAACCTACCAGACCCTGGTGCCGCCGCCGTTCTAATCGAAAAAATAAATAAAATTTTAGGAATCTATATTGACCCAGCAAAATTGATTGAAAACGCAGAGGACCTACGCATTAAGATGAGGGATATAATGAAAAATACTGCTGCCCAACAAGCTCATCTCCAGAGTAAAGAATTTCAACTACCCCCAATGTATGGTTGAAGGTGATTATATGTCAATTGAAAGAAAAAAGGAAAGAAGAAATATTTTCGAGTATATAAATAATTTATTTGAAAATTTGCATGCATTACTTACAAAAGAATTGGAAGATATTTTTGAATTTGGATCTATAACTAAACCATCATGGGATATAGACGAAGAATGTTGTTTTCTAGAACCAATGGCTGATATCCGAACGACCAAAGATGAAGTTATTATCATTATTGACCTTCCAAAAGTAAGAAATAAAGAAAATATTGAATTAAATGTTTCTAAAAATTCTATCGAAGTCAGAGCTTATTTGGATAACAAAGTCTGTTATGAAAAATGGGGTGGATATCAACGAAAAGTCGAGTTTTGTGAATTCAGGAAAACTTTTAATATTCCATGGGAAATTGACCCGGATAATGTTAAAGCTAAGTTTAAAAACGGAATATTAGAGATTAGAGCAAAAAGAACTGAAAAATATAGATCGATAAAAATTGAAGATTAAATTCTAATAAAAGAACTTAAGGACTAAATATTTATCAAAATTCATCAAAATTTATCAATAATAAACTAAATTAAATATTATTAATTCTTTTTATTTTAGTGTTTAATCTTATCTAAATAGAGTAAAATGCAAAATTAAAAAAATTACCAAATTTAAAAAGGTTGTGAATAAAATTTGAAAGTACATCTTGGTATAAATACTTGTTTTGCTGTAAAACGCTGGGTAGAGCCTGAAGAATGGATCAAAATAATTTCCGATTTAAAGTTAGAAGATTGTCAATTTAGCTTCGATCTTCTTGATCCATTTACTGAAGAGATTACAAAATCTATGATACTTAATGACATTATCACGAATCTAGATAAATACAGAATCAGGGTACATTCATGTTTCACTGGGCTCGCTGCTTACAGTTATAATTTACTGCTTCATCCAGATTTTGGTATGCGGATGAATTTTCTGTATTGGTATCAACAAGCTATTGACATGGCTAGCAGTCTGGGTTGTAGAGGAGTCGGTGGGCATGTT
This sequence comes from uncultured archaeon, assembly GCA_964646355.1. Lineage (GTDB taxonomy): Archaea > Asgardarchaeota > Lokiarchaeia > Helarchaeales > HEL-GB-B > HEL-GB-B. Next base: position 2,248 of record CAZYEE010000085.1, read on the forward strand.
GCAGCTTACACGATGAAAGATTATAAAAATGAATCAAGGAAAGAGTATTTATTCAACAGTTTCATCGACTCTTTACAATTTCTAGCATCGCATGCAAAAATGAGTGATCTTGATTATTTTCTTGTAGAGCCAATGCCTTTAGCGAGAGAACCTCCTTATGACATTGATGGAGCTAAAAAGTTTAATGAAATTGTTAATAAGAATAATCCAGGAGTTCCCATTGTTTATTGTATTGATTTAGGACACTCATGCGCAGTCGCATGTAAAGACGAGTATTCCAGAAATCCCTATAATTGGCTTAAAGAACTGGGAAAAATTTCCCCCGAAATTCATGTTCAACAAACAGACGGAAAAGCGGACAGACATTGGCCCTTCACCGAAGAATATAATAATAAGGGAATTATAGAACCTACCAAAGTATTATCGGCGCTTGAAGATTCAGGAGCTAATGAAGTAGCACTATTTCTAGAAATAATACATCCATTTGAGGAAGATGAAGAAAACGTTCTAAAAGATTTAATTGAGAGCGTTGATTATTGGAAACAATATATCTAAATTATTGAATAAAATGAATCAATAAAAATTTATTAAACGAATTTCTTCACGTCAATGCATATTTATCAAAATTCTAAATAACTTGAATACCTGATTAAAATAAAATTAATCAAAGGCTAAGACTTCCATATATTTTTAGCGGAGAGATTTAAAATAATTCAATAATCTAAAAAAACTAAATATTTTAAAATAATAATTAATTTCAAATTCTAAAAAAAAGACAGGTTTAGACTATGGAATTAATTTGGGTTTGTCCGTTATTAGGAACTACCGATTATATCCAAGCTGAAAAATCAGATTCAATCCGAAGTATTGCCCTCAGATTATTGTGGAAATATAATGATCAGGTCATTGAGCTATTGAGCGAGTCTTACGGAAATATAAGAGCAAGACCCAATATTTCACTTGTATCAGTAAAAGTCTATCAGATTGTGAAGGGTAGAAAAAAACCTATCTCCTTAAAATCCACGCTTGAAAATATTGAATTATCCAGCAAAAAATTTTACTGGAATCCCGAACCTATTGGTGGTAATTTAGACCTATTCACAGAACATATAAATGAATTGATTAAGTTAAAACAATATAGCGAATGGAAATTAATCAATGAATCTGATTCAAGCAAAGGCATATATTCAACATCAAAATGGAGAGATGGTGTAAAACGAGTAACGCAAATTTTATATTCATTTGGCTATCCAAAAACTCCACCCACTATCAAGGTTAATCCCCCGCCCAAAGATCCTTGTTTTGATAATGAGGGCATATTACATTTCGCGTTACTGGGAAAAAATTTGGTCTGGAAAAAATATCATTCACATCAAAACCCCCTTATTTATTTAATTGATGAATTGTATGATAAATACGGTTTAGATCTATTTTTTGATTTAGAAACTTAAAAAAATAAAAAATGTGTGAAATAATATCTATATTTTTAAAATAAGAAATGAATTAATCGAATAATTAACACAATAATTTAAAGATATGAAAAATTTAATTAAACTTTTTATATAATGAATATTATTTCATAAAAATTAATTAATGTTGCAAATTATTTTTATGCCACAAATTAAATTTTTGTCATAGATTAGTTTTATGCTGCTTTTTCTTCTTCTACTTTTGATTTTTGAAGTATTTTTTCGATTTTTTCTCTATCTTCCGGGCTTAATGATTCCATAACTTTCTGGCTCTGTTCATTGAAATACTGTAATAATATTAGGTGGAGCAAGGGTAGTACATTAAAAGTTCGAATTCTGCATTCATATTCAAGTTTACTATTTTCTCTCATTTCTTTTAAGCGTTCAGCAGTCATTTTTACGGGTCTATTCAAGCCTTCACATGTCTTATCCACTATATAATATCTATTGGTTGCTTTATCGTAGCCCAAAGGGAACGCAACACAACTTATCGGTTTTGAGAAAAATATTCCACATCTATTATTACTTCCGGGGGTATAAAATGGGCAAACTTCTTTACCATCTTCGTTTTTGACCTTTCTGAACGTGATTTGAATACCAGCTGGTTCTACTTCTGTAATTTTTAAATATGGTAGCACTCTTGGAAGTGTTTGGTCGATACTCCATCTTTTTATATCCTCGAAATAGATAGGAAATGTTCTATAACAACATGCCCCGCATTCTGTACATTCAAAAACAAATTTTCTTCTTTTTTTAGGGGGCTGTTCGGTTTTTTTCTCTTCTTTTTCAGCACCTTTTTCATCACTTACTTCACTACTTATTTCCTCAGTTTGTTCTTTATTACGCTGTTCACCAGCATCATTTTCTTTATTCTTTTCTACTTCGCTATTTGTATTTTCAATATTTTCATTTTTCTCTTCGTCTACCATTTTTACCACCCTGTATAACAATTGAATGA
>CAZYEE010000085.1:4684-13413 GCA_964646355.1 uncultured archaeon
TAAAAGTTAATTCATAATAAAAAATCATTAAATATATTAAAATTTTAGGTATAATGGGTATAATTTATTTAGTTGTTTATAATTAGATCAAATTGTGCTAATTAGTGGGCTATAATAACAATAATAAATACAATGATGCTATATGAAATACAATAGAATTCTTAAAAAATTAAGTATATTATTAATTCCCTTTTTTGTATACATTTTTTGGAGTATATTATTTTATAATTATTCAAAGCTAGTCCCAATTAAAGATGCTTATTATTATAAATTAATGTCAGAATCACCGTTTGATCCTAGCGTTAGTGCACCATTTTGTTTCAGAATTTTAACTCCTTTATTAGCTTATCTAATTCCATTGGATTCATTTACATCATTTTATCTAATTAATACTATATTTTTTATTGCAACTGCTGTTTTATTTTATTATTTTCTAAAAAATTTAGGTTTTAACAGTTTGTTTTCGTTAATTGGAGAAGTAATTTTTACTATTGGTTCAGTTTCTAATCTTTATTTAATTCATAATTATATTATGGTTGATCAACTTAATCAATTCATATTCTTATTGGCTTGTTATATAATATGTTCTAAAAATAGACTAAATAACAATAAATGGAATATGATATTAATGGGACTTTTAATTATCGGCATTTTAAATAAAGAGACTATTTTATTGTTAGCCCCGATATATATTGTTCTAGTTAGTGGTAAGATCTATGAAAAATTTTATAAAACTCTGATAATTTTTTGCCCAGCAATACTTATTTTTATTATCTTAAGATTGACTATCCCATATACAGGAACATATGAGGGAATCTGGATTTTTTTCCATATGGAGAATCTAATGTCAACCATATATAACCTTTTTTTAACCTATAGCTTATTCTGGATGCTTGCATTTTATAATTTTAAAACTGAGATCGAATTCTTAAATAAAACTTACTGGACCATTCCCATTTTTATTGCTCAAATTTTTTTGGCAAGCAACATATACAGATTAATTTTTTTGTCCTTTCCTATTGTTATACCATTAGGATTAATAGAATTACAGCGATATAAAAGGAGTTTCGGTAATTATCTTGTTATTTTTGTATTATTTTGCCAAATATCTATTTCGATTTGTTATATATTAAAAACTTATCTTGAATTTGATTTCCTGAACATATTTTACTTTCCATTAATTGTTATATCTACATTGGTCGTAACAATTATCTCCTTATACTTATATTTAAAGCGGGATATTTAAGTGAATTAATTAAATTCATTAATTTATTATTTTAAAAGAAAAACTAAATCAAATGTTTACTTCAGTTTATATATTTTATTATATCTTAAATAATGCGCATGTTTAATAAGTAAATATTACTGGATAAAGAAAAAAAAGTAATTTCATATTGTATATTCCAATTAACATTTGATAAAAACGTGTTATGAATTAACTTATAAGTTGTTCTAGTTTTTTCAATTTATTATGTCTTGAATTTTGAGATACCTAATGATATAATTAATAAAACATACCTTAGTTTAAAAATTTCAATAAAAATCCAAAATATAATTATAAAATTTAAACAAAATTTAATTCGTTTCGATCATTTAATAAAATTTTTATTAGGTTCTCTAAGATATTAATTGATATTGTTAAGAATTATAATGAAAATTAAGTTTAATATAAAATTTTAATTATAAATTCTAAAGTTAGAAATCTTGAAATTAAAAATCTTAAAAATAATATAAAAAGTGAATATTTTGGAGACCGATAGACTCGATCATATTTTCAAACCAAAAAATATGGCAATAGTGGGTGTTTCACTTACCAATCCGCTTTTTCCAGGAAATATAATCTATAATAAGAATCTTTTTGAATATCCAGTAAATGTTTATCCGGTGAATCCTAAAGGTGGATATTTGGAGGGGTATCCAGTCTATAAAAAAATTTCAGATATACCAGTAGAGCTTGATCTAGCCGTTTTAATGATTTCTGCACATATAGTGCCCCAGGAATTGAAGAATTGTGGCGAATCTGGTGTAAAAAGCGTAATTATTGGATCGGGCGGTTTTTCTGAAAAAGGAGAAGAGGGACGTAAATTAGAAACAGAATTAATAGAAATAGCAAAAAAGTATGATGATCTACCATTTATGGGCCCAAATTGTATAGGTGTACATTCAAAATATTGTGATACATTTATCTTACCTAGTGAAAGACTTGCGACACCTCCTTCAGGAAATGTTGCAGTTATTTCACAATCGGGTGGATTTTTGATAGATCAAATCTTCAGTAAATTCCATGAAAGGGAAATTGGAATATTCGCTGCAGCAAATATCGGAAATAAAGCGATGATTAATGAAATTACTTTATTAAAATATTTTGAAAAAGAGAAAGAAATCGACACTATCGTAATATATAATGAAGGTTTTAAGAAAAATTCAGGAAAACAGATAATTGAAATTGCCCAAAATACGGATAAAGATATAATTATAATTAAAGGAGGAAAATCAAAAGCTGGTGTTAAAGCAGCAATGTCCCATACTGCCTCAATAGCTACCAACTTAAACTTAATTTCCTCCTCATTTAGGCAGGCTGGTATTATCGAGGCAAATTCTGAAAGCGAGCTTGTTTCATATACCAAAGCATTATCATTTGGACTTAATCCTCTTAAAGAGAACAAATTGGCAATTCTATCAATTTCAGGAGGACATGGGGTATTGGCAGCTGATCTAGCCGAATATTATAAATTAAATCTTGTTAACTTTACAGAAGAACAAAAGAAAGAACTAAAAAATCATGTGAATTCTGTTATTGCTGAAATAGGTTCCTTTGAAAATCCAATAGACCTAACTGGGTCTGTTACCGATTCTGACATTGAGAATTGCCTGGAATTACTGCTAAAATTTGATAATGTTGAAGGTGTTGTAGTACTTCTCGTTCCCTATGTGCCAACTATTTCAATGCAGATTGGGCGCCGATTAGGAAATGTTGTACGCAATATACAAAATAAGAAACCAGTAGTGGCATACTGTCCATGGTTAAAAATCTATGGAATAATCATTAATGGGCTCGAATTAAATAGAACAATACCAGTCGCATCTACAATAGAAGAAGCCATCCAAATGATGCGAGGGTTATATCTTAAGGGCCTAAAAATAAGTAAAAGAAATGCTTTAAGAAATCAAACTGTATAATAATCACTTATTCTCACTATTTTGAACTAATTTTCTTGGATAAGTATGATTTCTATCTTATTCAATATTTCTATGGAAAACTATTATCAGTTTTTATTTTAAGTCCCAGAAAATACCACAATATCCGCATAAAAAGAAATTAAATCACTTAGTATGGTTATTATTGATCCAAAAATTACAGGATAAACAGGACCCCAAACTATTGAGCTGAATAAACAAATTGCACCTTGCACTCCAATCCCAAGGCATACTAAAAGTGCTACAATATTTCCTGTTATTTTTTCATCAAATAATCCAATAAATCCAAGAATCCCCCATATAGCATAAAATATAGTAATAATCATAATGATTGGACCAAAAATTCCGTATCTTAATTTACCTAACTTGATATAATAACCGCCAATAAATGTAAACACGTTTGATATCCTACTTATTATAAATGCAATTTGTCTTTCATTCTTCATATTAGATACTCCGAATCATAACTTATTGTTTTTAATTAATATAAATCATATTTTATCTTTTCCGTCTTTAATCTTAAACCAAACAAAATGAGTATTGATAATTTTAATCTTAAAAATTTTTGAAAAAATAGCAAAAAATTTATGTTTTCTAAGGGAATCTCAGATTTTTTAATACCTCATAAAAAAAAGAGTAAAAAAGAACAGTTTTACTCTTTAATTTATCTTTAACGGCGCCCCATACAAGTACCTTGAAGGGTTTCTGTGAGAAATCCCGCTAAAAAATCTCTTACAGCCTCTAATACTGTTCCTAATGCTCCATTATAAACTTTTATCCCATTTTGCAAGCAAAACATTAAGGGTCTTCCACCAATACCATTGATTAATAGTACATCGATGCCATTATCTATTAACACTTTAACCGGGGTAAAACATGTATGTTCTTCCATTGGATTTCCTACTATTTTTACAGATTTGATATCCTCTTTTGATAGATTCTTTATTCGAGAGGTATCCTTAGTAATTTCATCATAATCTATTTCTACTATTGTAAAAAATGCTACATGACCAAAATGCTGCGAAACTGGAGCATCTAGACCGCCGGGATATTCTGTGGGAACTGCTATTCTCATTTTATTTCACCTTTAACTAATTACTTGAAATATTCAATAAGAAAAATTATTAGTTAAATAAAAATTTTTAGCCTAATCTAACTCAAATTAAATAAAACATAATTTAAATTTTTTTTCCTTTATAATTGTGTTATATCTTCTTTAGAAACTAAAAGAATACAAAAAATTTGAATTTAAATTTGATAAACTATCAAATGATCTTATATCTCAATAATGAGAATATGCACATATTTACTCAGAAATATATATTTATGCCATTTTCAAATATTTCGAGGATGATTATTAATTTTCTACTAATATTGAAAATGAATTTCATATTTATTTATGTATTTTTATCAATATAATTCTTAAACAATTATAATATTAGATTAATACTTAAATATACTTTCCCTATTATCCATAACTATTTAATAAATGATTTATTATAATTCAAAAACACTTTAATTCATTTAAATAGTCTTTTTGAGTATTTGGAAAAAAATGAAACATAATTTTTTAATTAAGAATCTACATCTCATGATCTTAAGTAAATATTCTCTGAAATATTCCATCAAAATGCTCATCAAATGAAATAATTATGTTATATTTGAATTTCTTTCCAATAAAAATAAGAGATGCATCTACAAAACTTAATATTCTTTTTGGAGTTGAATATTTATTCATAATATCCGCTATAAATTTATATTCATGCATTTCTATCTCTATGATGTTGAAAAATCTCTCATCTCCCCAAAATAATTTATGGAATTTTTCAATTACTGACTTATTATTTTTAGTTCTAAGATTAACTAAACTATAGGTTTCATTAATTACAAGATCTGTTGTAATGATGTTCTTGTATTTTTCATTCAACAACTTTTTTAAAATATTTTTTGAATTTTCATGATTTTTGTCTTTTTTAATTTTTAATGCAAAAAAGAATCCTGTATCAAGAAGTATTCCCATTTAAAATGGCCTCTAATAATTAATGTTTCCCAAAAAATAATTTATTTTATTTATAATCAATTTGAATTATTATTCAATTACTTTCATTTAAGGTTTATTATTTATTTAATCATAAAGTAATTCATCATCTTTCTTATCTGTGTAGTAAATAGGTACATCAATAATATTATTTAAAATACGTTCTACTTTTTCCTCTGTTAATTCTGGAACTTCGAATTCTTCTTTTATAAATTTATCAATATTTTTATCGATAAATTCAATACATAAATCAACCAATTCTTGTTGAGGAATCTTATGACCTAATAATAGCGTTATCTTTGCTTGCAATTTATCCAGTTTATCTTTATTTTTTATCTTAATACTCGACATTTTTTTTCAAATAATAGTAGAATTCTCTATTATAAATACTTTTCCACTTTGCACAATTCTCTATAATAATTAAATTTGTATTTTTAAATAAAATAATTTTTTAGAATAAAAAATCAAGGTTTTTTCTTGAAATTTTAAAAATAAATCTATTCAAAGGCTTCTTAAATCAAATAATTTTATATTATATTTTAATTTAACTAGTTTAAAGTGGATAAGATAAGTAAATATGGTATCTATTTTAATTATTTAAATGTATAATATAATTTTAAGCAAAAGAATTTTAGATAAAAGACAATAAAAGATGAATAAAAAAGAATAAACATATGATTAAAAATGAAAATAAAAGAATTAAAAGTGGAGAACTATCATTGTATAAATAAATTTGAGATTAAAAAAGTGAAACTGATAACAATTTTTGTTGGGCGGAATAATACAGGGAAGTCGTCAATATTAGAGTCATTGGCATTAGTGATAAGTGGAGAGAATTGTTGGAATAGTTGGAAAAGAGTGGAATATTAGAGGATATAATAAATAACAGGGGTGGTTTTAATGAGTCGGAAAATATTATAAATTATAATAGTAATAATTGCAGAATAAAAATAAGAGGCAATAGATTAAATTCAGAATTATTTATATCAAAAAGTTTAGAAGAATTTTCAAATAGAGTTGGAAGTATAGAGTTATCATATATATTAAATAGATTCAAAAATCTGTTTATAAATGGTGTTAAATCAGATCTTAGAAATTTAATGAGTAAAAAGATAAAAATAGATAAAGAAATTGTAATGAAAAATATTAATAAAAAAAGAAGAGATATGTTAGTGCTAAAATAATGTATGTATATCATGTTTTCATCACTTTTTTGATAATCATTTTCTAAAAATCAAAGATTTTAAAAATTTTCATAACTAATAAATCCAAATAAAAGAATGATAAAATGTCAGGTGTTAATAATTTATTTCAATTAGATTCGATATACTGCGGTGATAATTTAGTTATTTTAAAAAAATTTCCAAGTGAGTCAGTTGATCTTATATACATAGATCCCCCATTTTTTACCAATAAAGATCTTAAATCTATTATAAGAAACAAAAATAAAATTCGTTCTTTTGTCGATAAGGGTTGGGATGATATTGATAATTATATCGAATGGATTAAACCTAGAATACAAGAATTATATCGGATATTAAAAAAGGAGGGTACGTTTTATCATCATTGTGATTATCGGACAAATGCTCATATTCGAATATTATTGGATCAGATTTTCGGTCGAAAGAATTTCAGGAATGAAATCATCTGGGCATATTCAGGTGGGGGAATTCCAAAGAGAGATCTGCCCAGAAAACATGATACAATCTTTAGATATTCAAAATCAAATAAATGGACCTTTAATGTGCAGTATAGACCTTATGGTGATTGGATTAAATCGCATACTCCCAGACACAGCTTAACATCAGGTGGGAAATTGTTGGATTTAAAATTAGGAACCCCTATAAATGATTGGTGGGCTGATATGACAAAATTGACAAGTTATCATAGTGAATGGTTGGGCTATCCGACTCAAAAGCCTGAGGCATTATTAAAACGGATTATCAAAATTTCGTCAAACAAGGGAGATATTGTATTAGATGCCTTTTGCGGAAGCGGAACTACAGTTTCTGTTGCTAAGAAATTACAAAGACATTTTATAGGGATTGATATTTCATATGATGCATGTAAAATAACAGCAGAAAGAATTAACTATCCAGCACCCAAAATTATTAGAATTTAGAAAATAAGGTCTCCTATTTTTAGATAATAAAAGGTATCATGTCTGATAAAAAGTAAAAAATATAAGTAAGTTTATTAAAAAAAAATTAATTTTGGATTTGTTTTTTAATTTCATCGTAGCCAAGTTTAAGAGCTTCGAGATTTTTTTCGGGCGGTTTAAATTTTTCTTTTAATATATCTTCGATTTCTTCATATGTGAAGGGTAAAATGCCAGTAGCTAATGCGGCTCCAAGAAGTATTACATTAACTCTACGGAAATCTCCAAATTTTTCTTTACATAGTTCATTTGCGTTGATTGGATAAATCTTTTCAGTTAATTCTTTCATGATTTCAACCATTTCTTCAATTTCAGGGTATCGAAGACCTTCTGCGATTACTGTACCTGGAAGAATTTTATATGTATTTAATATTATATGCGTTTTTTCAGAAACATAATGAAGATTTCTAAGTGCTTCAAGTGGTTCCATGGCAATAAGAAGATCTGCCTCACCAGTAGGGATAAGTACTCCATGAACTCCTTTTCTTGGGTCATATTCTTCTCCTTCTTCAGTAATTGCATACCTGATTGTTGCATCTACGCAGCCCTCTCGCTGTGCAGCACCTCTTGTTTCAGTTCCTACAACATCAATATTATCATGTCTTAATGCAGCTAATTTAAGTATCTGACCAAGTAAAACTGCTCCTTGTCCACCTACTCCTACAACTTGAACATTTAATTTCTTCATTTTAATCAATATCCTCTAAATGTATATTTATTTCAGTTTTAGTAATTGCAGAATTTGGACAAATTTCATAACAAACTCCACAATTGGTGCATCGGGCAGATTCTATGTAATAATATTCATTGCCTGCTTCATCCTTTCCTTTCGTTATAGCGGGACATCCTAAAATAACGAGGCACTCATTACATTTCTGACATCTTTCTGGGTCTATTTGATATATAACTTGAGGTACAGGTCTTGAAATTTGTTCAAGTTTGCGTCTACGTGCCCTATCGGCTTGTAAGCCACATTCTCTTGAACATACAATGACCTTAAAGCCCTTTCTTGAAATTGCATCGAGTAAAGTAGTTTGTAGTGCCCTTACATTATATGGATCAACTGTTCTCACGAATTTTGCGCCCATTGCTTTTGCAATATCTGCGATGCTAACTGGCTGTATTGGTTGTAAATGGGAATCAAGTCCAGTAGTTGGCGTTGGTTGCTGTCCTGTCATTGAGGTCCATTTATTGTCTAATACAAGAAGTGTCATATTTGAGTCATTGTAAATGGCGTTTAACATTCCTTGCATACCAGAATGGAAGAATGTACTATCTCCTATAGAAGCGAAAATTAGTTGATCTGATTTATGTGCCATACCTTGGGCAATACCA
>CAZYEE010000086.1:0-13394 GCA_964646355.1 uncultured archaeon
GTCTATAAGTAAATAATTGAAATAGTTTTATTGAGATTGAATAAAAGAAGGAAAATAAATGAAAGATCAGTATAATAAATACAAATAACTTTTCAAAATAAATTAGGTTATTCAAAGATTATTTTAGATTTATTATGATAATAATTCAAAACATAAAAGAATAATATTTGATAATATACTTTCTTAATATATCATCATTATTTGGAATTTTTTAATAGTATTATCATTATTTTGTATGAATTTTATTTTTTATCTTTTTAATGGACTCGTTCAATTCTGTCAATTTTTTCTTCATTTTATTTATCTGACTGGCAATTATTCCTTTTCTAATTTCGAGTTTTTTAAGAAGTTCTTCATTTGAAAGATTTTTTTGTATTTGTTCTAGGTCATATAAAAAAATTTCATCATTTAAATCAATTTTAATATCATCAAAAATAGTTTCTTTTAATTTATAAAATAAAGAGCGTATTGATTCTTGAATTTTCTTCTGACGATTAATTATTTCATTTAGAATATCAAGACCTTGTTTTGTTATCGAATATATTTTTCTATTTCTACCATCTACGTTCTCTAGCTTACATTTAATAAAACCTTTTTCTTCTAGGGACTTTAATATGGGATAAATAGTAGAGGGGCTTGGATTTAAAAATCGAAATGTTTTTTCACGAATAAGTTCTACAAGTTGATATCCGTGCATCTCTTTTATGGCTAGTAGCGTTAAAGTGATTATTTTTGTATATCCTTTACTCATTTCTTTTTGCCATTTATCGGCTATTGAGATTATATTACTATCAGAATCTTCTCTTGTAGTAATCTCAGTCATAGATAGTTACCTTCAAATTTTTAATTTAAACCTCTTCCTATATACAGAAATTTTATAGAATTATTCTCTAAATTAAATTTTAAGTAAAATATAAATATGATATTTAATATGTTTGAATTACAATATATATATATTGAAACATATTTAAAAATTTATGTTTGTTAAAAAAATAAAAAAATTAGAGAATTAACAAAATCAACAATTTGAATAATGTGAATATAAAATGAATTCTAGTGAAAATACAAATAAAATGAACATTGTCGAAACTATTAATCTTACAAAACAATGGGGCAATATCATAGCAGTAGATCATATAAATTTTGAGATTAAAGAAGGTGAAATATTTGGTCTATTAGGTCCAAATGGTGCGGGTAAAACTACTACTATTAAATTACTATGTACTTTATTGAAACCAACTGAAGGAACAGCAAAAGTTGGTGGTTATGATATCATTGAGCAGCCTGAAATGGTAAGAAAATGTGTAGGTTATGTTCCTCAAGATATTACGGTAGATGGCAGACTTACAGCAAAAGAGAATCTTGAATTTCAAGCATCATTATATGGTCTAAAACGAGGTCCAGAAAGGGAAGAAAAAATTGAAGAGATGTTAAAGCTAGTAGAACTTGGTCAAAGGGCTGATGGATTGGTAGATACCTTTTCAGGCGGAATGAGACGAAGATTAGAAATAGCAAGAGGTTTGCTCGTAGAGCCATTATTGCTTTTGCTAGATGAGCCCAGCGTAGGTCTAGACCCGGTCTCAAGGAAAAGTATCTGGGGACATGTAAAAAAATTGAAAAAGAAATATAAAAATCAATTCGCAATTTTGATGAGTACTCACTATATGGAAGAAGCTGATAGATTATGCGATAGAATTGGAATAATTGATAGAGGAAAGATTGTTGCTTTAGATACTCCTAAGAACTTGAAAAAGACAATTGGTGGTCAAATGGTAGAAATAGATGTTCCACATGCTAAAAAAGCCTCTAAAGTATTTAAAGAAGAATCAAATTCATTTATAATTAAAATAAATGAGATTTCTGAAAATACCTTAGCAATCGAGGTAAATGATGGAGAATCCGCCGCGCCTAAAATATTCAAAATTGCAGCAGAAAATAATATTGAAATTAAAAATTTGCGGATTAGAGAACCAAGTCTTGAAGATGTATTTATTTATTATACAGGAAAGACTTTAAGAGATGAAGATACTAAACCAATCTCATTTATAAGAGGACAATTTTCAAGAAGAATGAGGAGTGTATAAAAATGATGAGAGAATATAAACCAAAAGGTTTTTTAGAAAAATATTTTGAAATCGAGGCAATTTTAGGAATTGTTAAAAGGGATGTTACTAAATATTTTAGAAATAAACAGCAAATTTTGTCTTCTTTATTGATGCCTACAATTTTTATGATATTTTTAAGACCGGGCTTTGCCAATTTAGGAGGAGCTATGGAATTTGGTGTCTATATGGGCGCTGGCATTATTTGCATGGTACTTATAATGAGTGGAATAATGATGTCAGGGATGCCCGTAATTTTTGATAAGATGATAGGCTTTCAAGATATATATGCGGTCGCACCAGTTAAAAGAAGGAATATAGTTTTTGGTTTTATTTTTGGTGGTGCAATAAGATCAACATTTCAAGCAACTATTATTATTATTATTGGAGTTTTATCTGGCTTAATTAATCCAGAACTTGGTGTATTTCCAAATGATTTTGGCTGGTTTGAAGCTGGAAACGCAGCATTTGGAGTGCTTGCAATGATTTTTTCAGTTATTATGATGTATATCGTTATCTTTATATCCGCTTCAATTTATGCATGTATTGGGCTATCCATTGCTGCAAGAACAGACATGACAAATGCATTTCTATGGTTTAATTTAATAAATATGCCATTAGTTTTTATTAGTGGTGCGATTATACCTGTCGAACAAACTTATTTTATTGGACTTTATAACCCAACGACATTTTTCGCCGATGCAATGCGCGTCTTTCTGGGTGGAGTAATTGGTGATTATGGTACTGGTAATTTTCTGATAAAAATATTTGGGCTTGCTTTAGAACCAAATTCAGCTCAAGCTTTATTCCTCGGATTTGGATTTGACTTAATTATTATGTTCAGTTTTGGAATTTTCTTATTCTATTTAGCTTTTAAAATATTCGGATCAAGTCTAACCGAGTCATCTAGTGGATATAGCGCAATCTTTCATAAAAAAGTAGGAGCAGCTCAGAAAAAAATGTTAAAAAATCTTGAACCAGAAGAACGAGAATTTATGGAAAAAATTATGGGAAAAATAAATTTATTCGACTTAATGATGATGGGTCAAGAAGATCCTTCAAAATTAATGCAGTTATTTACCGAGGCAGGGCTATCAACAGATGATGTTAATAAGTTTATGAGAATTGGAGCTAAATTAATGGTTGCAATGTCAAAGAAGAAAAAGAAAAAGAAAAGCAAAAATAAATAAAATTATTAAGAAGTTTTTATTTTTAATATATTAAAAATAATAGGTTATAGAATGCCAATTTTAATTAAAAATTTATTCAATTTTAAAAAAAAATCTTTTTTTTATATGAATTCAGATTATGTTTATATTAAATATTACCTACATTTCAGATAACAAAAGATATCTTATGTTCTTATATATTTTAGAATATAATTTGTTTATTTTTTAATATAATTTTCAAAATTTTCATAAATAGTATTAAATATTTTCAGTTTTAATATATAACTTAATAATTTGTAATTAAATTCACTAAAAAGGAGATTTTTTATATTGAATGATCTTAATAAGAACAAAGAATTAATGATTTTAAAATTTCTAAAAGCCAATGGGGAATCTACTTTAGAAGATATCGATGAAAAAATAAAAGAACTCAATAAAAAGAAAATAAAACGAGTTTTAGATCATTTAATTGAATTAGAACTTGTCATTAAGAGTGAAAAATCAGGAATGGAATATTATAAGAATATTGATTTTATTAATGAAAATATAGCTCCATTACGATCAATAGCGGCTGGTACTGGCACTAGTACTGGTGATAGTAGTGCTGAACCACTTTTTAGTATTGGTGATATATCGGACAAAATAGCTATTGACAAAGTTCCAATGCAAGAAGTAGTTCAAGAAGTACCAGAAATAGAGTTATTACCAGATTCTCTTGAATCGCCTTATTTATTATTTGAAATGAATCTAGAAGAAACATTAAAAGAGAAAGTTCCATGGAAAAAAGAGTTAATTAAATATTTGATAGCAGAGAAAAAGGGCGAAACTGAAGGATCTATCAAACTACTTAAAAAATGTATTAAAATAGCACAGAAAAAGGGTACAATAGAGCAAATTTTAGATTTATATAATCGATTGGCATATAAATTTAAAGATAACTCACAAAAAATCAAGGAAATTTATCAAGAAGCTATAAGATCTATTAAACATTTTGAAAATAAGAAATATTTAGCCGAATTATATATAAAAATGGGTAATTATTTATTTAATAATAGAGATTATGAAAATGCCCTATTCAGTTATAAAGATGGACTCCAACTGGCAGAAAAAAATAATCTCTCATTTTATATACATACATTATATCAAAAGATTGTAAATATCTATAAAAAATTAAACCAATTTAATAATGCATTAGATTTTTATTATAAAGATTTAGATCTTTACAAAAAAGAGAATAACTTAAATGTCCCTGCTCTCTATAATCAGATAGGTGGGGTATTAATCAAACTCGATAAGAATGAGGAAGCCATTGAATATTTTGATAAGGCGTATTCTATTTATGAGCAACAAGGGGATAATAGAAATCAAATTTTAACACTTATGAATAAGAATATTGCTCTTTATAATTTAAGAAGATGGAATGATTTAGGACAACTATATTTAAAAATATTAGATTTAATTTATGACCCTTCTTTAAAAGAGCAGTTATGGCACGAATTAAGCTCAATTCTACCATTAATTACGGATAAAAAGATTTTAGGTGATTTGACAGATAAAATTAAGTCATTGTCTAAGATAGAAGTTTCAGAGATTGAGATCAGGAGAGCAAGGACTGCTACTAAAATGGCAGTATCTAGTATATTAGCATCAAATGAAGTTTCAGAAGCCTTATGGAATTTTAATATTGGGGTTGCAAAATTTGTTGAAGGAGATCTTGACAGTGCAGAGGAGTTTTATAAGAAATCTAGAGATATATATTTACAATTGGGAGATTTTAAAGGAGTAGGAATTTGTAATTATCATATTGGACTTATTAATATACAGAAAAAAAATTACGATGTAGCCATTAATGAGTTAAAAGAAGCAGCCAAATATTTTGAAAATATAAAAAGAAAAGTTGCGGTAGAACAATATAGAATAACATTGCAAGCAGATATCGTCCCCATTTTAGAAAGTTTATCATATGCTTATATAATGAATAATGATTATTATAATGCACTAGAGTCTATAGAAAAAGGTAAGAATCGGGAAATCGTTAGAATGATGGAAGGATTTAACATTTTTTCTTGTCCAAAAATAGAGGAATTAATCAATAAAGAGAATAATCTAGTAGGAGAATTTCAAGAACTTGAAACAAACATCAATGAATTAAAAAGCAGTTTCTATAGAGGAGAGCTTCATTTAGATGCATATAAAAGGGATCTTAGAGAATTGAATAATAAAATAGAGAGTATTTCAAATGAATTAAGGACATTAAGAACACAAATTTATGAAAAATGTGCTGAAGGAGATCCAGGTAAAATTCCTCTATCTCTTGACTATAGCATTATAAGTGCTACAAAAAAATCGCTTAAAGGATTTGATACTATAATCGTGGAATTTTTTTATTATAAACCTCAATCGAAAATTTATTTACTAGTATTTCATCCTGATCAAAAAATAGATCATTTTGCTAAATCAATAGACAATATAAAATTACTGAATTTAATTGATAAATTAAAATCTGGTGTTAATACACTTGACGATAAAATCTTAGAAGATTCAAGTGAAGAATTGTTTAACATGATCATACCAGAAGCATTTGCCCAGAAATACCTAGATATTGATACAGAAAAATCATTAATTATGATTCCACATAGTGAATTATTTATGATTCCGTGGGAAATATTAAAAAATCCTCATAATTCGGGGGATTGGGATGGTTATTTTGGCTTAGAATATCTAATAGCAAGAAATTTCTCTCTTGATCTAACTAGAATAATGTTAAGTAAATACAATAAAAAGAAAGGTAAGAAAATTTTACTGCTTGGGAATCCAACAAATGATTTATTTGGTGCATATAGAGAAGTAATAGAGATAGGAAACTGTTTAAAAAGTGATAAAGTTAAAATATTAGTGGGAGATGATATTACTCGCAACTTTCTTAAAAATACCAATTTAGATGAATTTGGAGTGATCCATTATGCAGGTCATGCAGATTTTATAGAAACAGATCCTTCTTTATCAGTATTATTATTATCGGATGGAACATTTACAGCAAGAGAAATGAGTTCACTTAAGCTTAATAATTCACTATTTTATATATCTGCTTGTGAGACTGGGCAAGCTAAAGGTACTGGCGGTGGCGAGGTCTTTGGGATCATTAGAGGTCTTACACTTGCTGGAGCTCAGACTATAATCAGTACTAATTGGCAAGTTTCGGATGATTCAGCAAAAGATATGGCACTAAATTTTTATAAAGCATTAAATGAAGGAAAAACTGCAGTAGAAGCATTAAGAGAATCGAGACGATATGTTAGAAAAAAATATAAAAATATTTTACATTGGGCTTCCACGACAATATATGGAAACCCTTTATTTAAACTTTAATTTTTTTAATTAAAAATTAAACAAATGTAAAAAACGATAGAAAAGAGATTATAGTTATCTTCGTCGTCCTTTTTTATGAATTGCCATACCATGTACATCTTCAGCGGTTTCTAAGACCATTTCAGAGATAGTTGGATGTGAATGAATCGTATGAGCAATATCATGTACTTTAAGTCCATTCTTCATAGCCAATGCAACTTCAGCAATAAGTTCAGGAGCTTCAGCACCAATACACGAAGCACCTAAAATTTTATCAGATTCTGCATCAGCTATTATCATCATGAAGCCTTCTTCTTCTCCCATACATTTTGCTTTACCAAGTGCTGCATAACCAAATCTTCCAGTCAAGATCTTATGACCTTTCTCCTTAGCTTGTTTTTCTCTTAGACCAACCGACCCAATTTCTGGACTTGTAAAGATAGTAGCTGGGACTACGCTATAATCAGGTTCTTGTGGCTCTACATCAAAACCACCGATTGCAGCTAAAGCATTTGCAACTGCAATATCACCCTCGTATGAAGCTACATGTGCCAGCATAATACCACCTGTCACATCTCCTATGGCATAAACGCCTTTACAGTCCGTTTCTAAGGTCTTTTTATCAACTACAATTTGGCCTCGTTCTGTTTTAATGCCCATGGCTTCGCAGTTTAAATCTTCTGATACTCTAGCTCTACCAATTGAAACGAGACAATAATCGGCAGTAAATTCAGTTTTTTCCGCAGAATCAATTTGATCTCTTGGAACACTAGCAGAACATGTGATTGCTTTAACCCCATTACCTGTATTTTCTACTTTAAGGACATTTTGATTTACATGTATTTTAATTCCGAGTGATTCAAACTTTTTTGTTAATTCACGAATAACCAATCTTTCCTCAGTAGCAATAGGTGTTGGTAAATATTCTAGCATTTCAATTTCGGCGCCCATTCTTCTAAATATATTCGCAAATTCACAACCAATAACTCCAGCACCAATTATCAATAACTTTTTAGGAACTATTTTAAAATTTGGATCTAATATATCATCACTTGTAAGGATACGTTCATGATCTATGTTAAAAGCTGGAATCATTGCGGGTTTTGATCCGGTTGCGATTATAACTTTCTTTGCAGTAATTTCAACGTTATCTTTACCTTCTACTTTAATTTTGAAGTTCATATCCTGTCCGCCAACTAATGAACCTATACCATTAAAAAGAGAAATTCTATGCTGTTTTAATAAAGCTTCAATACCTGATACTAATTCTTGGACTACTTTATTTTTTCTTTCTACTACTTTAGCAAAATCAGCTTTTATATTACCAACCTCGATTCCAAGACTAGAAGCCTTTTCTTCAATCTCTTCTAATAACTTAGCTGAAGCATAAAGGGCTTTGGTTGGAATACAACCACGATTTAAACATGTTCCACCCACACGATCTTTTTCAATAAGCGCAACTTTTGCACCATATTGGGCAGCCCTAATCGCAGCATGATATCCGCCAGGTCCAGCACCTATTACACAGATATCAAATACTTCATCACTCATTGTTTTAACCTCGTAATTGAATAAATTTTAATTTAATAATTAAAGTAAATTTAAAATTTCATTTTAAAATGGATATATAATTTTTATTTTAATTAATATTTAATTTAAAAAGCTCGTAAATTAAAGAAATAAAACAGAAAATTAATAAAAAAGTAAATATTTAATGTTAAAAGTTTTGTTAAAACTTTTGTATTTTTGACTCATCAAATATTAGAATCATTCATAAATTATACAAATTTGTAATATTGACGCATAGTTTTAAACATCAAGTCAAATGGAAAATCAGAAAATGTACCTCTATCTCGTACATATTCTATATGTTTTTCTCCATTTAATGTATATTCAGGTAAAATACTATCATTAATACCATCAAATTCAACTGGTTTTAATCCAAATTTTTCACATAACTCAATATTAAATGCTGGTGTAGCTTTAATCCATTTATTATTAAGATATAATTCCGTATAACCGTGAAACACGAATAAATTTGTGCCCATTATGTCTTTTAATTTTTCAGAAACTTGATGATTAACAATATCCGCAAAATGTAATCTAGATGGAATTTTTACAGCTCTTGCAAGCGCAGCTAAAACGCAAGCCTTTTGAACGCACCATCCTTTTCCAGCTTTAATAATTTTTGATGCTTTATAATTGACCTTTCGTGAGGTAAAACTCTCATAGGGCTCATATTTTATTTTATCTCGAGTCCAATAAAAAATCACTGTTGCTTTTTTAATAGTATCGTCAAGATCCTTGACGATTGATTCTGCTTTTTTTATTACAGTCTCATTATCCGAATCAATAAAATAGGTTGGCTTAAGATACTCTTTTAATTCCTCATAATTCAAAATTTCAGTCATTTTTAATTAACCTCTTCCACTTAAAATTTTTACAATTCTCGGAAATATATAATCTGCCACTTCAATATTATCTCCGCCCATTGTTGTGATCAAATACCGTCCATTACAAACCTCTTTAGCACATTCATTCACCATTTTTGCCAATCGCAAAAAGAATTCTTTTGAAAGACCTCTAGAACCGTAATCATCATGATGCGTATCATGCCCCAATAAATGAATGATAATATCAGGTTTGAATTTCCTTACTTTTTTGATAAAATTATCTTCAACTTTACTAAGATAATCATCATCATTTGTATACCATCCTACATCAACACAAAATTTTGTGTTATTATCTTCTGCCAAGTCTTCATCACAAAAACATACGTGTAGAATATTATGATCCCCAAAAAAGATATCTCTAGTACCATCGGCATGATGTGAATCTGTATCTAATATGGCAAATTTAAAATCTTTATCTGGAAATTTTTCTCTTAGATTGACAATTCCTGGTCCTGTTAATGAGGCATAAGTCCCGCCCCAAGCACTATCTCTGGATGCATGATGTCCTACTGCGACCATAAAATTTAATGCATTAGTTATTTCATTAGTCCATATTTTTTCTAATGCGGTCATAAATCCACCAATTGTATATAAACCACCTTCACAATACCACGCATTAAGAAATGATTTCACAACATGTTCGGTATGAACTTTGTATAATATTTCAACTGGCGCTTTTGGAGATTCATATAAAATTACGTTGTCATATTTTAATATCTCTCCGAACACCTCTGGAAAATGAATAAATTTATTTCCAATGATTGGCCAATCCTTTGTTTTAAATATGTCATTCCAAAATATCCCAGTTTTCATAATGAACAATTAAAATATATCTATGTTTAAAAATATTATCTGAGGTTTTACTAATGAAAAATGAAATTAAAAGCCTTGGTGAAAAATTATACAATCGAATGCTTGAATTTATTAAGATAGGATGGAGGAGAGTAGGTTCAGACCAAGCTAGAAATGCATGTAAATATATCGTGAAATTGTTTAATGAATTTGGACTAGAAAATGTAAGGTTAGAACCTTTTGAAATGTTATATTATACCGTAGATAATTGGGAATTGACTTTAAAATCAGATTTTCTCTTGAATAATGAAATTAAAATTACGTGCCATCCAGTTTGGCATTCAAAAGCAACAGATCACGAAGGTATAGAAGCTGAACTAATTCATATAGGATTTGGAACGCCCAAAGAATATAATAAAGAAGATATAAAAGGAAAAATAGTCATTGTAGATTCGTTTCGAATGATGAATTTTTATCCCACACTAGATTTTTGGAGAGTTTATGAAACAGCAAGGAAACTAGGAGCTGTAGGTTTTATAGCAATCCATGATTCTCCTCCTAACACGATCTTTGTTGAATATGCAACAAGACATCAAACTCTTAAAGATTCTAATCTAGAAAGCGGAAATATACCAGCTTTGGCTTTGAGCTATGAAGATGGACAATATCTAAAATCATTAATTAATTTAGATAAAAATTTAAAGGGAAAAATAATTTTACAATCGAAAATCTCACCAAAAATGACCGATAATATTTTTGCATATCTACCAGGACGCAAAACTGATGATATTATATTAATCGGTACTCATACAGACAGCTGGTTTGATGGCGCAATTGATAATGCTGGAGCTAATGCTGGATTCCTCGAATTAGCTGAATATTATAGTAAAATTCCTGAAAATGAAAGAACTAAAAGTATTATCTTCGCAGGATTTGCAGGCCATGAAGTAGGCTCAATTGGTGCTATTGAATTTGCTAGAAAACATAAAGAAATTCTAAATAAAGTTTCTACATTTTGTATGCTGGATGGCTTTGGTTCTAAAGGTTATATATTAGAAAACCCCTCTAGATGTGTCGTAGAAACTGGGCTTGATGAATCCAAGGGCTTGTTTACTACTGAAAATCAGATTATATTTGATATAATAAAGGATGCTGTTTTTAAATATCATCTATTTCCAAGCATGCATGTATCGGCTGTATTGGGCCCATTCTCAGATTTGGGACCATTTGTTTCCGCAAAAATCCCTAGCTTTATGATTATTGGTAAAGGTATTTTTTATCACACAATCGAAGATACTGCCGATAAAATTTTACCTAATCAATTAGCTCGCACTACATTAGCACATATTGATATATTAAATAGAATTAATGAAATACCATCAGATCAGATAAGAGAAGCAGATAGAAAAAGTCTTAAATTACCAGCGAAAAAAAATAATTCTGATAAGAATAATGTATATTTTAACTTTAATATAACTCCAAATCCTATGATAAAAGGAACCACGGCGCTTATTTATATTACATCATTTGTCTGTAATAATAGAATAATTGTTGATTTAAAATGGAATATTAACAATAAGGAAATAAAATCTCCTATAGTTCCACAGAGATTTGGAAAAACAGGTAAATACCCTATTAAACTCTCAGTTCTAGATAATTTTGGATATGAATACTCATTCATTAAATATGCTTACGTCTTGCCAAAAAAGCAAAACTAATTAAATTTTTTTATACAATTTTTATGAATTTTCCATCTTTAATAATTGCTCTTTTTTATTAAAGATTTAGATCTTTTACTCCAAGGACTAATCTCTGCAATATCTTTAGTTTTTTAATGGTGAAAGTTGCAAGATGTTCTACTTCACAGAAAATTTAGACTTCTAATAATATCTCGTTCACTAAACTCAAATTCATAATATTCACCACCACTTTTTTCAAATAAAATTACAACAAATTATATAACGGCATTTAATTTTGAAAAAATAAGAAATATTTATTTTAACATATAAATAGAAAACTAATTAAAATTTGTTAAGACTATTTAGGATGAAAGCTTTTAATAATCTAAAATTTAATAGTACTAAAAAATAAAAAAAATTTCAATAATTACATGACAAACATTTCAATGCCTTTCTTTTTGCATTTTCTAATTACTGATTTTGTTTATTTACCAATTTATTATTTAGACGAATTTACAAATATCATTAAGGAGTTAATCGAATTAAACAATAAATATTCACTCGGATTATCAAATAAGATTGAAGATTTTAAGAATAAATTTAAAGATCTGACAAAAGAAAGAAACGCAATGGAACAAGCGAAAAAGTTGATAAATAAACTCAAAATAATCCTAAAAAGTAGACAAATTGATAAATTTTTAAATACATTAAAGGAATTAACTGAATTAAACAATAAATATTCACTTAGATTATCAAATGATATTGAGGCTTTTAATAATAAATTTGCTAAAGTATTAAATAAATAGACATATAATATTAAATCTATGTATGGTATATCTAAAGAAGAGGCACTAGCTCTTAAAGACCTCAAGAAATTGCTTGGTGAATCAATCCCCGAAGTAAATAAAGTGGATTTATATACTTTTGGAATGGTCATTAAAGACGGTAAAATTGTTGAACTTAGTCTTTTTAATAAAGGATTAACAGCCTTCCCAGATCGCCTAATTAATGAATTGCCCTTAATCCTAAGTATACATAATATCCAGTTAAAAAATCTTGAGAATTCCTTTGGTAATCTAATAAACCTTAACAAACTTTATTTATATAAAAACCAGTTAATGACTCTTCCAAAACCTATACTCAAATTAAAAAACCTTCAGTCATTATCTTTAGGTGGCAATCAGTTAACGACTATTCCAGATTCTTTTGGTAATCTAGAGTCACTTAAAGAACTTGATTTAAGTGCTAATAAGTTTATAACTCTCCCGGATTGCATTGGTTACCTATAATCACTTCAAGAACTTGATTTAAGTGACAATGAATTAATAACTCTTCCGGATTCCTTTGGTAATCTAAAATCGCTCAAATATCTAAATTTATATAAAAATCGGTTAGATACTTTTTTGGATTCTTTTTGCAATCTACAATCGCTCCAAAAACTTAACTTAGGTTATAATGAGATAATGACTCTCCCGGATTGTATTGACAATCTACAATCGCTCCAAAAACTTAGTTTAGACCGAAATCAGTTAACAGATCTCCCGTATTCCTTTATCAATTTAAAATCCCTCCAAGAACTTGATTTAAGCTGGAATAATTTAACGACTTTCCCAGAGATCATATTCAAGCTAAAAAACCTTCAAACATTATATTTAGGAGGCAACCAGATAACAACCATCCCAGATTACTCTAGTAATCTAAAATCACTTCAAGAACTTGATTTAAGTTGGAATAAGTTAACGATTCTCCCAGATTCTTTTAGTAATCTACAATCAATCCAAGAGCTTAACTTAATGGGTAATCAATTAACAACCCTCCCGGATTCTTTTGGTAATCTAAAATCGCTCCAAA
>CAZYEE010000087.1:0-13384 GCA_964646355.1 uncultured archaeon
CTCATCAATTACTAATTTTTTAAATATTTGCTCAAGATTTAATTGAACCGTTTCAAAATGGTATAATTTAATGTCATTTTGCGAAATTATTCTAGAAAGATTCCTATAAATAAAATCGGGATTCTCACATTCAAAAATAACATAATCATCTTGTTCTTCAGTTACATCCACTTCAATTTCCTTATTTAATTTTTCAATTAATAGCTCCGAATCTGAGACCTTTATTTTAAATAGATTTTTTGCTAGTTTTCGGGATAGTTCACTGATTTTCCCCGATTCTATAATTTCACCCTCGTTCATTATTGCTACATCTTTACATACTCGCTCCACTTCAGGAAGAATATGTGAACAATAAATGAAAGACTTTCCTTCACTTACTAATTCTTTTATTTTATCCAGAATTTCAACACGCCCTAGAGGGTCCATATTAGATGTCGGCTCATCAAAAAAATAAAGTTCTGCGTTTTTATTTATTAATGCTCCAGCTAGTCCTAATCGTTGTCGCATCCCACCGGAAAACTTGGCTGCAGGCTTATTGATCCATTCTCCAAGCCCAAGGGATTTTAATAACTCCTCAACGTCCTTTTTTAACTCATTTTTTGGTATACCATACAATCTCCCCATGAACATTAAAAATTTCCTTGCAGTTAAATTTAGGAATATAAAATTTCTTTCAGGTAAGAATCCAATTCTCTGTCTAATTTCAATCCCATCTTTATAATAGTCAAGTTCACCAAACATCTTTATCGAACCATAATGGGGCCTCAATAGTCCTGTTAGAATTGAGATTGTTGTTGTCTTTCCAGCACCATTAGGACCCAATAGACCGAAAGCTCCATGTTTTATCTTAATAGATATATCTTTCAATGCACAAAAATTCCCATAATACCTAAATAAATGCTCTATCTCAATAATATGCTCTGCACTCTTCAAAATAATTACCCCTTCTTTTTGAATTTCATTGATTTACTGGATAGATATTCCTCTATTTTCTTAATTTTTCCTGGTTTTGGTCGATATAATTTTTTATATGTGGTATAAACAATAAGAATGGAGATTCCTCCCGAAAATATGATTACAAAATAAAATATCGGAAATGCTTGTGGAATATATAAACTCGTATTTGTTAATATCATTTGAATAACATTTTCATTTTCTATAACTTTCGTAGTATAATTTGCAGTATGATTATAATCGGATCCATAATCTTGAGAATCCCTATCGCTATTATAATAATACCTTTCCATTAAAATACCAGTCATACAATTCCAATAGAAATCATCAAAATTGATCGGATTTCCAAATTGTCTATCATTTCTTAACCCCATAATAGAAATTTCTGAAAATCTCATTCTATATGTGTTAATTAAATAATTTTCTTTTCCATTGAGATTATAACTTCTCTGTAAAAAATCTAGTATGTCCACAGCAAATGAACTTCCGAAATAAGAATAAAAATTATTAATAGAAGCCCAAGAATAGTCTAAGATATATAATGTCACATATTTTGGATATATTATTGACATTAACATTGAATATATAGTTGTATATTCAGTCGAGTTTATTTTATCAGGTATTTTTTTACCAATAGTAATATTGCTCATGTGTGAAATAAGATTACTACCATTATACACGCTTACATTACCAAAAAGAGTTTCTTGATTAACTTTTAATATTAAAACATTAATTTTTAATGAATATGAAACTTGATAAGTAGTAGTGTTAATAAGTGTCTGTATAATCATTCCAGTTGCAGTATATGAGACTCTATAAAATGAAATTATAGTCTTGTTTTGAAAAACACAATTATATTTCAAAAAATCTCCTGTCTTTACTGAATATTCCCAATTCCCTTTTACTGAAGGAACAAAAACTAGTGTGTTTATTAGCACAAGTATAAAAATGCCAATTAAAAATCTCTTTTTTATAATCAAAATGTTTTCCCTACTTTTTTATATTTTTTTATTATCATTATTATGCTTAGTGGATTATCAATTGGTTATCATCGAAGAAATATAAAAATCTTTCTTATAAAAAAAATTTTTAGAGCGCATACACATCATTCTCATCGTTTTTTTTCAACTCAAACAAAATCATAGCCTAAATAAAGAAGTGTTTAAACCAAAATTATCAGCTTGATTTTTATCAAGGTTATATTGTGCCT
Source organism: uncultured archaeon (assembly GCA_964646355.1). Lineage (GTDB taxonomy): Archaea > Asgardarchaeota > Lokiarchaeia > Helarchaeales > HEL-GB-B > HEL-GB-B. The sequence continues at coordinate 2,165 of CAZYEE010000087.1, forward strand.
AATTTTTCTCCAATTCGGATTTTATTTTTTATTATTAATCTTATATGGATTTACATTTAAATTCCACCCAATTCTCAATCAATGCAAGGGCTGTTAAAAAATTGGGTATTTTAGATATCATTTGATTAAGGAAGATATCAACTGGTAATAATGGATTTAATCTAAAATTCCAGGTTTTATTAAAAAGAGGAAATTATCTGGAGTCTCCTTTAAAAGGTTGTAATGATCATTCATATAAACGATCTTTGTAAATAATTTGTAGTTGCGAATCTAGGAGAAGATTTTCACAGAGATAAAGTTTTAAAGGTTTGCATCCTTGTTTAAAATTGTAATAAGGAGAACAAGAGATAAGTAAATGGTATTTGAGGGATGTAAATGGGAAGAACTTAGCTTCTGAAAATAGTTTAACATATCTAGATTTAAGTATTTTTGAATGAAGTTTACAAGGGTCAGATTGATTGGACATTTCAAGAACTAAATCCAAAATATTATGATGGCGATTATTGAATTTAATAAGGGAAATTCGGCAGCGTATGAAATTAATACTAACTTTTTGGAAGTTTATACTTATATAAGATGAAATTGAATTAGCTTTAGTAAGAAGATCATTTTTAAGGAAATGATTATGATAATATCCTTTAGTGATTTTATGAAGATCATGATCATGTTTTAATATATATATAAAATCCTATTCTATTTTTAATCCACCTCTTTTTATTCCAATCAACAAGATAAAATTCACCGTATCCAAAGTTTTCCATAAAACATTGTTTCAAATACCCTTTTTTGCTATTTTTTAATGTTAACATCAGGTTATATTAAAAAATACTAGCGTAGAATTATTAAAAAAGAAAAAAAGATTTATAGATTTAAGTATAACTAAAAAAGATATAATAAAAATTAAGGAATAGATTAAAAACATTTATTAGATAATTTCTATCTAAATTATTTATACTTTTATAATTTATGCAAAAGACCAAAGATTTAAATAAAACAATAAATTATAGGGTTATTAATTATTATATTCTTTCGATTTTTCGAGGATAATAAGATGAAAAGGATATTTTTGAAATGTATAAAAAAAACTTCTACTTCTATTATATTAACTTTGTTAATTGTTGCCATTCTTTTAAACATTAATTCTACAAATGTTCCAATAGTAAATAAAGGAGATACATCAATATTATTAAAATATTCAATAAATACAGAACTAAGCTGGAATGTTACGTGGGGTGGTGGTGGGGATGATTGTGGAAGTGATGTTGCAATAAGTCCAAATGATTCTATTTATTGTGCTGGTAGTACTACAAGCTATGCAGTTGGGTCTAATGATTTAGCGTTAGTAAAATTTTCATCAAATGGATCTGAAATCTGGTTTAAAACATGGGGTGGAATTAAATCTGATCGTGCATATGGAGTAGATATAGATAAAAAAGGTAATATTTATTGTGTAGGGATAACCGATAGTTATACATTAGGTTCATATGATCTTCTATTAATAAAATTCGCACCGAATGGGACAAGATTATGGAACACAACATGGGGAGGAACTGATGCAGACTATGGATATGAAGTTGCGGTGGATTCTAATGGATTTATATATTGTATCGGCGAAACCTATAGTTATGGTGCCATAAGTGCAGATTTTGTATTAGTAAAATTTGATCCAAATGGAAATGTCATCTGGAATACCACTTGGGGTGGGCCTTCGACGGATAGGGGAAGGGATTTAGTTATCGGGCCAGATGGGAATATATACTGTGTTGGGGAGTCTATTGGATTTTTAGGACCAACATATTGTTTAGCAGTTGTAAAATTTGCACCTAATGGAACATTAATATGGTTTTCTAAATGGGATGGCCCTGATGAGGATTATGGATTAGGTATAACAATCGATTCTAATGGATATCTTTATTGTAGTGCTACAACATATAGTTATGGTGCTGGGCTAAGAGATTTTGCATTAGTCAAGTTTAATTCAAGCAATGGTATAATAATCTGGAATACTACTTTTGGTGGAGATTTTAATGATAATAATTTTGATGTAGTAGTAGATAAATACGGGTATATATATTGTGCAGGAAACACAGAAAGTTTTGGAGCAGGTAATGAAGATTTTATGCTAGTTAGATTTTCACAAGACGGAAATAAGATATGGAATTTAACATGGGGAGGTATTGAATTTGATAAATCTCTTCATATTGTAATAGACGATCTAAAATCCCTGTATCTTTCTGGGGACACTTCCAGTTTTGGAATGGGAGCAAGAGATTTCGCATTACTTAGGTATGACTTTATTCCCCCAGATCCACCGGTTTTAGAACAGATTTCTCCACCGATTGATGATGATGGGAAAATCCAATTGAAATGGAACAATGTTTCTGATGCGAACAGATACTACATTTATAGAGATACCAAATTCATAACAAATATAACTGGATTATCTCCAATTGCTCAAACATCTAATATTAATTTCATGGATATTATTGGGACTGCTGGTGATTATTATTATGTTATTGTTGCTGGTTCACATTATGGAAATAGTTCTATTTCAAATTGTGTAAATGTTAAAGTCTCCTTTCCAACTACACCTATAATGATTCCAGGATTTGATTATTTATCAGTAATTTTAGTTTTAATTGTAATAATTTATATAAATATCAAAAGAGGGCCCTATTTCAATAAAAATCTATGAATTTTCTCTTTTTTATTAAAAAGGACTTCAAATTTAGGATAAATTGATAATAATAAGAATTTAAAAAGGCAAATATAGGTATTAAGTTCGAGTAAATAAAATTAAATCTGTTTAAATAAAATATAACAAAAAAGTTTTAGCAAATTAAGCTATAGAAAAGGTAAATATTAAGAATTTATTTAATTGAGAAAAAAAACTTTTATAATTTTAATATATTATTCATCAATAATTATTTTTCTAACATTAATTCAGTTAATAGGTGTTTTTAATGAATATTGACGAAATTATAGACAAGAACTTTTTAATAATAGGTGGTGCAGGATTTATTGGATCAAGATTAACAAGATTGTTGATAAAAAAAGGTGTAAAAGAGTCTAATATTAAAATAGTTTATTATCCTAACTCAATAACTACAACTCTTAATGGATTAAAAGTTAAATTATGTCCATCAGATATTTTAGATAAACAAAAACTTGCAAACACCTTTAAAGATATTAATTATGTGTTTCATTTTGCAGGAAATACATCTATGGATGTTAAGAAAAAGAAAATACAATGGTTAGTAAATGTGGAAGGTACTAGAAATATAATGGAATTATGTTTAGAAAAAGATATAGAGAAAGTTGTTTATACAAGCACAGTAAACACGCTTGGTTGTCCTTATCCGATTGGCTCTTTGGGTGATGAAAATACTAGTCCATATAAATCCGAAAGACCAATAATTGGAGAAAAAGTTCCAAAAAACCATATTTTTAATTCAAGGGATGAAACACTTGAATTTATTGAAGGTGCCCGTAATAACTCTATAAAAAAATGGTGGAAAAAAATTAAAATTGGTTATTTTGATTCTAAATTAGCAGCCCAAGAACTTGTGAACAAATTACATAAGGAAGAGAAACTTCCAGTAGTCAGTATTTTACCAGGTACCTGTTTCGGACCTGGAGATGATTTAATTGGAAATGGACTATACCTATTAAGAGTGAGACACAACGCGATTCCAGGTTATTCAAAAAATGGTGGATATCCATTAGCTCATGTTGATGATGTAGCAAATGGACATTTGCTCGGATTATTAAAAGGTAAGATAGGTGAACGATACATAATTAGCGGATTTGATGAGGATAACAGATACATGAAAGATATGTTAAAAATAATTGTAGAGGTAATTCGAGAAAAGGAGCCAGATAAGAAAATAAAGATGCCAAAAATTGGGATTGGAAAAGCTCTTGGATGGTTTTTAGGAATATTATGTGAGCTTATTGGATATACAGAAGTTTTAAATAGAGCTTCTTTAAAAGCCTCAGGATTCCCCAGCTTTTATACATCCAAAAAGGCAATTAATGAGCTTGGATATAAACCAACAAAAACTTTCAAACAAGCGGTCTCTGAGATGTACGATTATTATAAAGAGAAAAATTATTTAGAATACCTAAATAGGTTAGAAGGTTAAAAATACATGTATCTATTTCTAAATATTTGGAATTTCCCTAATAATTCTTTCAAAAATTAATTTAATTATAATGTAAGACTATTAATATTTAATCTTAAAAAAAGGTTAATAAAAATCCATGGTGATTTATGAAATAAATTTTTTAAATTTATATGAAATACCTTAATTATTTTTTTAGATTTGCGAAACTAAACAGAATTATTCCAGTAATCATTAAAATTGAGTTAAATATGCTTAAATCAAATCCAACTAACATCTTTCCTGCCTCAGTGTCCAGAATAAACCCGATCATTAAAATTAGTATTCCTAAAAATGCCATAGTCGATTTTAATCTTATTTTGCCTGTAGTTTTTATAATTAAATATAGATATATACCAAGAATGCTTAATACGGCTATTGGGACCGTAATATACGTCATAAATCTTGCATCAATAGTAAGCTCAGTTGAAACTGGTAGAATAATTGCTAATATAAGTCCAATAGTTGCAATAATCGTAAAAATATATTTGGTCTTGACTGAATATTTCTCCAAAACAAAAAGAACAGCTATTAAACTTCCAATCCCAAACAGTGCAGCCATTTTCCACCAGAAACTAAAATCTAATACAAGCCAGCCTAAATCAGTGCTTTCCCAATATCCTGCTTTTATCATATCCGAAAACATGAAAAATAATCTAGTAAGTCCAAAACAAATCATAAATAGACCAAGACAAAAAAATAACCATTTTTGAGACTCGATTTCTGCGTTTCTAATTTTAATCCAAAAGCCGATTGCAAATATATATAAGATAATGATATTAATTATAACAAATATATTATCTAATAAAACTAAGATATCTTGCATTTTTTGTCCGCTCTTGATTTGTTTATCAATAAAAAATAAATTTTTACTAATTTAATATAACTTCTTTTATATTAATTATTTTGTATAACTTCACATAGTGAATTAAATTTAAACCAATCTCACCAAATTAAAAGCAGATATATTTAATTTGAATGATATTTCAAGTATTTATACAAAAATTACAAAAAAAAATTTTAGACTAATAAATAATTGACTATTCTTGGAGTTATTCTTGGGTATTAAATAAAATTAATCTTCAATATTATATTTTAAATCCATGAAACTTTTGGATAAATAAAAATCTTTTATTATCTGGAAAATTTTTTAATCAATATTATATTTAAAATATGACTAAAATGACGGAATCCAAATATGAGCAGTTTAAAAAGTTTTTTGAACCAAAATCGATAGCGGTATACGGTGCATCTAAAGCTTTCAATAGATTTGGGAGCTTCAACTTGATAAATTTAATTGCTGGAGGTTATCAAGGAAAAATTTATCCCATTCATCCAAAATATGATAAAATAATGGGACATAAAGCATACAAATCAATATTAGACGTGCCAGATCAAATAGATCTTGTTTGTTATGTAGCACCTATAAGAGTATTAACTGAAAGTATCATGGAAGAGATAGGAAAAAAGGGAGTCAAAAATGTAATAGTAGTTTCAGCTGGAGCTGATGAAATAGGAGATTATGATACAAGTAAAAAATTGAAAAAAATAGTAAAAAAATACAATATTACAATGCTTGGTCCAAATTGTATTGGATTAATAGTTCCAAAATCTAAAATATATATGACACCAATGCCAATATTTCATCCTCCAGGCAATATTTCAATTATCAGCCAATCTGGAAGTGTCGCAGCTCATATTTTTCTAGGACTAAAACAATTTCCAGTAAGAGTTTCAAAAATTTTATCGGTTGGGAATTGTTTGACTGTTGATATTACTGATTGTTTAGAAGCTCTAGAAGAAGACCCAGAAACTAAATTAATAGGACTATATATTGAAGGCATTAGAAGAGGAAAAAAATTTATTGAGGTTGCAAAAAGAGTATCCCTCAAAAAACCAATAGTGGCTATTGAAATAGGTTATAGTGAGGCTGGAAAAAGAGCAGCACAATCACATACCGCTGCTGTCGCAACATCGGCAGAATTGTTTACCCATATATGTCATCAAACGGGGATAATTCAAGTAGAGAACACAATCGAATGGCTCAATTTATTATATATAATGTCAATTCAACCAGTTCCAAAAAGTCCTAATGTAGGAATCATTACAATAGGTGGAGGACCAGGTACATTAATAGCAGATTTATGTGAAAAATATGGATTAAAAGTCCCTTTATTAAGTGAAAAAACTCGTGAAATATTACAGAGAAAATACCTTCCTTTAACAGGTTCTTCTAAGAACCCTGTTGATATTACCTTTGATACTGATTGGTCCAACTTTTTTAAAAATATTCCAAAAACCTTAATTGAATCAAAAGAAATAGATAGTTTGATATATTACGGAATATTTTCATCTAAATTTTGGATTAAAGCCATTGACAATTTACCTGACGATTTAAAAGATGATGAGTTATTCAGCCAGAATAGTATAAAAGAAATGACTTCTGGTATGAATGAATTGATCAGACAAAATTTTAAGACATTAAAACGACTGCTTAAAAAATATGAGATACCAATAATTATGACTGGATATAATGACCGCTGTATGGACGAAGGAGTCGAATTAACAAGAAGTTTTGGAATACCTGTATTATATCCATCAGAAGCTGCTAAAACATTAGCAAAAATGTGGGAATATCAGAAATGGATTCAGAATCATAAAAATGAAAATACTGATGAAAATATTCAATAACATCGATTATAATAATTGAATCAATTTTATCCCTCATACTATTTATGAATCATTTCTTTACTAAATAAAAATTAGATTGGTTTATTCTCTAACCCTTTATTTATATTTCTAATCCCTTAAATTATCGGGATAATTAACAATATATTAAAATTATCACTTGAAATAAATTAAATAAAAATTAAAAATTACTGAAAGAATTTTAAAGTTAACAAGAATTTGGTGTTATTATGGATCTTAATTTTGAATTATTTGAAACTAATCCTGGTTTAGAGAATGAACTTATTAAAATATTACAAGATTTAATAAAAATTGATACCTCAAATCCTCCAGGAAATGAAATTGAGGCAGCTAACTACTTATACGATTTATTATCAAAAGAAGGATTTGATTGCGAGATATTTGAATCAGAACCGGGTAGAGGAAATTTATTCACGATTTTGGAAGGTCAAGATAATAGTAAACCAGCATTATTATTACAAAATCATTTAGATGTAGTACCTGCAAATAAAAGCAACTGGGATCACGATCCATTTTCTGGTGATATAATTGATGGAATGATTTGGGGTCGTGGAGCAGTCGATATGAAAGGTACGGTGGCTGGACAAGTATTTGCAATAATTTTATTAAAACGAGAAAATATTAAACCTAAACGTACTATAAAATTTTTATCAGTAGCAGATGAGGAGCGTGGTGGAACATATGGAGCTAAGTATATGGTGGAAAATTATTGGGATAAAATAAAGGCAGAATTTGTAATTGGAGAAGGTGGAGGTTTCAAACTTCCAATAAAGCAATTTGAAAAATACACTGTTCAAGTAGCTGAAAAAGGTCCATTCTGGACTAAAATAAAAGTTGTGGGTGAAGCCTCTCATGCATCGATTCCAAAAACTGGAGATAATGCACTAACCAAAATGGCAAATATTATTAAAAAAATCGACGATTATAAGATCCCAGTTCATATCACAGATATTTATAAAAAAATGGTTAATAGTTTGGATATAAACTTTTTATTTAAATCTTTATTAAAAAGCAAAACCTTAATAATGCCGATATTAAACTTGATTTCAAAAAAGTTTCCGACAATTAAATCATTTATAGAACCATTGATTAAAATGAACATTACACCAACAGTCTGTCATAGCGGCAATAAAGTAAATATAGTTCCCGATGAAGCAATCTGTGAATTGGATTGTAGATTACTACCCGGAATGACTTCTAAAGATTTACTTAATCAATTGAGAAAAATTCTGGGCAAGGATTTTTCTTTAATAGAGATCACCCCAATTCAATGGGATGAAGGAAGTATTAGTGATACTAATAATGAATTATACAAAAAAATTGAAGAAATAATGAAAGAAATCGATAATAATGCAAAATTAATGCCATTTATGGTACCAGGCACAACTGATAATAGATTTTTCAGAGAAAAAAATAGTATAGCTTATGGATTCCACCCAATGATAATGGATTTACCATTTGAGGAAATGACTAAACTAGCACACGGAAAAAACGAGCGAATTAGCATTAATAATCTTAAATTTGGTGCGGAATTTTATTATAAATTGATTAAAACCTTTTAAATATGGAATAAAATGTTTTTCATTTTATCTTCAGTATTTCTGAAAGTAGAATTTAAGGACTAAAACAAATAATATCATCATAACATATAGATATATATGAATGGAATACTCGGATTTAGAAAATACTTTGAGTGTTCCCAGTTCACGAAAAACCAAATTATCAAACAATTAAAAAAGATGCGTTGAAAGTCTAAAAAGATAAGTAATACCTTAATAATATCCCCTAGAGCAACCATCTCAGAAATGTTATCGAAAATATTCCGTAGATGAGCTTCGATTTAGTGTGAGTTTTTAAAACGATGATAAAGATGTGCCTGCTCTCTAAAAAATTTTTTTAGTGTGAGAAAAATTATTATAATTCTTTCGATGATAAACACTGGATAATAGACAGAACATAATAATGATATATAAAAAAGAGATTATATTGTAATTTATTACAAAAAATACGATTTGAAATGGTTATAAAAGATGGAAGCTGATTTACCAAAAGGAAAATTAGGTGGATATTTAATAATAATTAGCGGCATATTAATTACGGTTATATTTACCACTCAATTTATAGATTACTTTGATATTTCAAATTGGGAAATATTATGGAGATTAATTTGGCTATATATAGCTATAGGATTCGTATTTTTTGCGGGGTTTGCAGCGATCCATAGGGCAAACAAACCAGCCGGACTTATTTGCATAATAGAAAATATAATAATAGGTTGTATCACCTTTTTTCTAGTATTTGAAATGTGGAACATTCCTTGGTACAATTCTTGGTTATTTTATATATATTTATGGGGATATTTTTTGAATCTGATCGGTTCTATTCTTGCAATGATGAATAAATAATTTTTAAATTTCATATATTTACCCAAAGAGTATTTAAATATTAAAAAGAATAATTAATTCGTGGCAAATTCAATATATTTTACAACAGAAAATCTTCAGAAATTTAAGAATATAAAAAATGTCGAGCAGTTTAATGATGATGAACGATATCTAGTTTATTATATATTAAAATTAAAAAAAATGAACCCTGTTTTTAATAATTTTGAAATATTTTTAAGTTTTGAACATAATAAATCAGCTTTTTATGTTGAAAATAACAAAATATTTTTCCAAATCTCTCCTACTTTTACTTTTGATCGAATTAAATTTGAACTTTATAAAATAGCATATCTTATTAAATATCCGATCGCCAGATCAATTTATGGATTCTGGCCAGGTTTCTATAACTATGATAATATTAAATCGCAATTCTTCTATTTGATGGGCATAATTTCATTGTTAACATTCTCATATGTTTTTTCAATGACTCAGATAGGGTTGATTCTTAATGTGACAATGATAATTATATTTTTGATTTACATTATATTCGTCATTAACTTGTTTATTATGATCATTAATATCTCTATTAATTCATATTGCTATAATGAAACTTGTAATAACAAGGCAAAAGGAAGATATTGTTTAAATTGTGAATTATATCTCAGAAAAAATCCATTTGTTTTATTAGGCGTGCCAAAAATAATAATTGATGATCCCTTAAGAGAAATAGAATTGGAATTTGAATTATTTCTAAAATTAATTATATCTGAAACGAATTTTATAAAAAAATATATGCGAATTATAATCAATTTCGATTTATATAATAGATATAGTTTAGTTGATCCATTTAGTATAAATATGACTCTTGCCAAAAATTCTGATATTGAAAAAATGTTAATCGCTATATTCAATCTAGATTTCTATTTGGCTCAACGATATTCAAGGGATTATAATTTAAATTTTGTAAATTTTAATGAAATATCAAATTTAAGCAATAATAAGACTATTACATTTATAAGAAAGAATGAGGAAATTTATAATTTAATCATTACACTTAGTAAATTAAATTTAAAATACCCACATCTTATTGAGAATTACGAATTCGATCAAAACGATAGTTTAATTGATAAAATTAAAAAAATTGGACTTTTAAAATTCAGAAAATTAGCAGAAATTGACCCGGATTTTACTCAAAAATTACTAAAAGAATTAAATAATCCAGAGTTTTCCAAATTAATTAAAAATAATTAGCTTACTTTTTGTACCATCATGATTTTTCTATTTCGGTTTTTCTTCTTTTCTATTGTTTTATCAATAATTTCAGTATCAAGCCCATTCTTGACCATTAATGCTCTTAGCTTCTCTAACTCCTGCAAACTATATTCTTCATACATCATATATTTCTAATTCTTCAAGGAATTTTTAGATTTTGGAGATTACATCCTATATTTTGTAGAAATCTATTCAAAATCTATTCCAAGATAATTTCAAATTTTAATCCATTCACAAATCGCATCCAAGAAATTAGAATTAATTTTATCTCCAAAAATCTATAATATAAAATAAATGGATAGAGAATTTATGATGAATTAAAATTGTCTGTTATAAGGTGTAATTATCTACTATAAGATGTGGTTATCTGCTATAAGATATAATTTTTCAAATAAAATTACGGTCTATCTAATAAAATTATAATTTTTTAGATAAGATTATAGCTTTTTTAAATAAAAAAAAGAAATAAACTATTTGATTTTGAAGTTGATTTTTCATACATTTATCTTGTAATTATAATTATTTTGGTAATCCTTGTTTACTATTTTAGATGTTTATTTATTTCTTTTATTTGAAAACTTTTACACTTAAAAATTATTCCTATTATTCCCAGAATTATTATTATATATAGCAGAGCAAATCCTGGAATTTGAGTTTGTGTTGTTGGATAACTTGTTGGATCAGTCGGGTCT
>CAZYEE010000088.1:0-13350 GCA_964646355.1 uncultured archaeon
ATAGTAATTTTAACTGGAGAACACAATTTTAAATGGCGATATATGAATAAAATACCTCCAGATAAACAGTATTGCTTTGTTGCATTTTCACTTGAAGACGATAGTGATAAACAATATAGTGATAAAATGTTGCATCATTCTAGATTTGTTAATTGTAATTTAAAATATTGGAATTGGGGGCTAAGACAATACAAAAAAGGTAAAATCTTGAGAATTTGGGGGTTTAATAAAAATTCAAATGGTTCAAAAACTCCATTAAATCCAATTCAACTTATTAAAAAGGGCTTGTTCTGCAATTTTCCTGCAACTGACTGTCCGTTTGAAAACTGGTATAAGAAGGCATTTAATTATTATTGTTAATTTTTATTTTTTTATTTGAAAATATTTATTAAATTAATTTAGAAAATTTAATATCTCTAATTATTATGTATTTAACTGATATTTATTTATTATATATTATATAATTTGGTTAACTCCTTTAAAAAATATTAATAATACTATAACTCGTTTGTTATAGTATTAATTCAAAAGAAACTTATCACATATAAATAGAATATATACAATCTTATATTTTTTCTTTTATTACTATTCTTTTATTAATCAATATAATTCATTTATATAAAATCTATTTGATTTATTATTCGATTTATGATTTGTACTTTATTAAACTTAAAATAAAGTTATTATTTGTTAATTTTAATATTAAGGTTCGTTTAATAATATTGTAATTAAACAAATAAAGGGCATTACATTGACGTATGAAAAAATTAAGGCTATACTCGAAGCAGCTGAAAAAGCTAACTCGTTTAAAGAATTAATTGATTATTTAACTAATAATCCGGCTTTTAGGTTGGGTAAAAATAAAAGGAAAGTTTCTATTAAAAATTTAGGAAAACAATACATAAATAAATGTATAAAACTCGGTCTTTTGGACGAAAATTACCGTCTTACAGAACTAGGAAAAAATGCCCTTCAAAATTACGATGAAATTATTTCAAAAATTATCTTAAATTTAGAATATAAAGGTTTAAAATTTCAGGATTTGCTTTTAAGATCACTAAGCGCTATTAAAATACCTACTGTGGATGAAATCAGGGAAAAATTCCTGGATTTTGGTATTAATATTTCTATTAACGAACTAAGACTTAATTTAAACATACTGGCAAAAAGTGGCATCCTTCAACGAAATAGGAAATATACATATTCATTTAAAAGGTATACACTTGATGAATTTGAGAAAATTATAGAAAATGAATATGATTCCGCAGATAAAGATATATCAGGTTTGGTGTGGTTTGAAAATTTTAAGTCAAAAATTATTAAAAATTATAATATGTCAGAAGAGCAGTTTGATGAACTATTTAAAGAGTTAAAACAAAAAAAGCCAGGTCTTCTTGGACTCCAGAGATCAAGAACCAAAACTTGGCTAATTATAAGAAAGTGATTGGTAATGAAGGATTTTTTCACATCTCGAATTAGGGATTTGCACTTATTAAAACGTGGAGAGCCAATACCTAATTTTGAGAGAATATTAGTCGATAGGATGATTGATGGTAAACATGTAATTGAACCAAATTCCAAGAATATAAGGATTTCCGAGCTTTTCAAAACTGATATTAATAATATTTACTATCTTAACTTTTCATTGGTTAGACCTGTGATAGGGACTTTTGGTTCAGGCAAATCTATGACCTTAAAACAAGCAGCTATGCTTATCGAATCAAGAGTAAAAAATGCATGCGTGGCTTTTATTGAATTAACTAAATATGGAGGAAATACGTCCTCAACAGTTATAATTCAAGTATATAAAGAAATAATCGATAATATTTGCGATAAATTAAGGGAATGTATTCAAAATAACAAAGATACAATAAAAGATATAAGAAATAAAAGACTTCTTGATGGTCTTACATTATTATTAAATAAAAATGATAATGTTCAGAATGCTTTAATGATTTTAAAAGGAGATATTCATGAAAATTATGGGGAATTAAGTCATCCAGAAGCTTTAATAATTTTAGAGGAATTAATCGAATTATTAGGCAAAAATAAATATTTATTGGTCCTATTATTTGACGAATTAGAACGATTTATGACTATAAGTGATGAAAAAACAAAACAAGCTTTTATTGGAACGTATCTTAGGGCAATAACCGATAAAACTACTAGCAATTACACTCCTAAAATTTATGTAATTTTCACATGCGATAAAGAAAAATTTGAGGAGATTTCATTAATTGTTCCAGAAGTAGAACGCACTATTCGAGAATATGTTTTGTATTTAAACGAATTTTCTGAAGACGAGTTTTTTGAGGTTTCAGAAAAAATATATAATTATATTCTTGCTCCTTTCAAGTATTTAATCAATATAGACCCTCCCACACCAGGTCTTTGTGCAATGATAATTCGAGATATTGATAATTATACTCCTTCTGAACTAGTAACTAAATTAGCTTCATATTATATCAAAAATTACAATTTAGATGCAACATATTTACTCAGTATCGAGAAAGAATACAAAAAAATGGCATTTGAAAAATTTACTGAAAAACTCCAAGCTCGAGGGTATTCGAGAGATGAGATTAAAAGAAATATACGATATAGAGGATTACAATGGGATGCTATTGGGATTAGAAGCAAAATTCGAGGAGAAGAAGTTCTTACAGTGGGTCAATTCACAATATTGGAAGTATCAATGGACTATGTTGAGGATTTTCTTGCACAACTATTATTACTTCGCATGGAAGAAAAAAAGCATAAAAAAGATGCTAAGGTAAATGCTATTTTAATTGCACCAGGATTTGCTTCTGGCGTTGAGGATTTTTGTATTCAAAATGGAATCCAATGGATTCAATTTTATGAAAAACCTAAGAAAGTAGAAAAATGGGAAGGCATTGTTATGGAAAAACAAGTTAATATTCCAAAACCTATTAAAATCTCTAGCAACATTCCAGAAACTAAGAAAGACAGACAAAATGAACTGAGAAGAATTCTTAATTCCTTGACAGCTACTAAAATCCGAGAAATAGCAAAAAAATTTCGAATAAAGAAAATTTATGGTGTAAAAAAGGCTGTTTTAATAAATCAAATACTTCAAGAATTACCTGATAAAATTGAAGAAGAAATTAGCAAATTGAAATAATTAAAAGAAGTTTAGGAAAATAGATTAATTATTGTGTGATATAATGAAATATTCATAAATAAAAAATGAGTTTGTTAATCAATGATATTAGGAATATATATCTTTATTGATAGAGGTAGAAAATTCATATTCCGAAAGGAATTAGAAAAATTCGATGATGATACTATTGATCTAATTAACAAATCTATCTTAAAAATTGTAAATGAATTTGAAAACTATGAGCAGGGTATATATAGAACCGAAGTTGGATCGATTAAAATATTATTTGCGGTATATGGAGAAATTATTAGTATTGTCTTAATTAAAGAGGAGAAAATCCCAAATGAAGAAGTCGAAATGACTCCTGAATTGATGAACGCAAGTGATTCTTTATTTGCTAGTATAATTTTTAATCAGCCTCTTTTAATTAAATTAATTGAAGATGCAGCTGGTATCGAGAATTTTAAATTTTACAGTCAAAAATTACCCGAAGAAAAACAAAAAATATTAAAAAAGTCAGAGTTTAAACCGTTAAAGGAATTAAAACAAACAAGTTTAAATTATTTTAATAATTTAGATAATATAATTAATGAAGTCAATACAAAATTATCCGTTGAATTACAAGAAAGAGAAATAAAAACAGAAGAAAAACTCTTACCAATTCAGAAGGTTTTTTTAAATTTTATTGAGCTAACTTTTAGATATGTTAGAATGTATATTATGGAAAATCTGATTAGAGACCTTATATATGACCAATCTATGGGGTCCATTACAGATATACAAATGGGTATTAATGATATTCTGTTTTATTTAAACAAATCTCTTCAAGTATTAAAAGAACGACCCGAAATTAAATATTTTTTTAAAATTATGAACGGTCAAAAATTTGGTATTGAAATAATAAAAAGGACCGCATTTACAATTAGTTTTACAAATGATACTATCTCTATACAGAATGGTGTAGATAAAAGATATCCTATTATAAGATTTAATTCGATCGAAACTGTGATAAATTTAATTTTAGGAAAAATTGATGCTTTAAAACTGGCATTATCAAATGAGGTTAAGGCTTCACAACTTCACAAGTTCGTGGAATGGGCGGCTCCGCTGGCTGCGGTTCTTATACGCTTATCTGAAAGAATAGAAATAGATAACACCACGACTATTAAAAGATTAACCTTAGAAGGTTTGGCTCATTTGATTAAAGCTCTCTTTATTGTAAACTTAAAAAATAACCCTCAAAAACAAAATATGATTAGAAATATAAAAAAAATAATTTCTATTCAGTTTATTGGACACGGAGTAATCACGATTATTATTGATGGAACACAAAAAGATATTAATGATAAAATACATGTAAGAGTAGGTCCATATTTTCAAGAACCTGATATTATAATGCAAGGCTCACTTGAACATATCTGTTTATATGTGAATGGTGAGATAAATTTTATTTCCGCAATTCAAAAAATAAGATTATTAAAAGGAATCTCAATGAATCCAATTGATATAGTTAAAGGCAAAACCTTCAAACAGATTAAAGATTTATTTTCATTATGGAGGCTATCACAGATTTAATTTTATATTTTTAGATATTTTTAATGATAGTAATCAGATTTAGATAAGAATTTAAAAAGGAATTAGAATGGCGCTTCTTGTTTTTTCCTTTTATTTAAGAAAATCGTAATATATTGATAAATTTTTTAATTATTTTATAGGTTTATAATATGCTACACTTCTAAATAATTTAAAGAATATACAAACGATCTATTTAAAATCTTCAATGATTTAACATTGTATTTTAATTTTATTTAGAGTTTTGATGTATTCTATATAAAAAACAATGTAAATGGTGATTTTCAATGCCGAAATTTTCTACACAAGTTATAAGTGATGAAATCCTAAAAAAACTTAGTTTGAAAAATAGATATTCTTTTTTAAATACTAATCTGCAGTCTGTTTTAGATGAAAAGGCTTTTAGTTTTTTGAGAAAGGTCCAGAAATTTTGTTTAAAATATGAGAAAAAAGTTTCTCATGGTATGGACGAAGATGTATATAAATGGATTCCTGACTTCGGTAAAGAAGGTTATGTGACTCGTGGTTATCACTTCCAGGAAATCGGAATGGACTATGGTGATGACTGGGGAATGGTCGCTGAAATGATGCGATCTTTTGCAGTAGACTTTTTTGATCCTCAATTTAATATGGCAATGGGTGCTACAGTTCTTGCAGTAAATCCTTTAAAAGATCATCATGATAATGTAGATGTCAGATTAAAAGCTCTCAAAGAAATGCTTATGGGAGAGGCAATTGGATGTATCTTAATCACAGAACCTGAACGTGGTTCCGATGCAACTCACATGTTAACAACTTGTGAGGAAAACGAGGATGGAAGTTTTACCATAAATGGTACTAAAATTTTTAATACAAATGCACCAAAGGCAAAATATGCAGTAGTTTACGCAACTTCTGAAAAAAATAATTGGGAAATGATGGGCCAATTTTTAGTAGATACTTCATGGGAAGGATGGAATTGTAAACGAGTTGGAATTCCATGGGTTCCTAAAATGTGGATCGGAAAAGAAGAATTAAAAGATTTAAGAGTACCTAAAGAATATGTTCTGGGCCCACCAGGCAAAGGAAGAGAACATCTATTTGAAGGACTGGTACCTGAGCGACTTGGAATCGCAGTAATTGCATGTGCACAAGCTTGGAATGCAGTAGCACACGCAGCAATTTATGCCAACTTGAGAAAACAATTTGATAGACCTATCCTACAATTCCAAGGAGTTGGACACACTCTAGCTGATTACTGGTCCGAAGTAATGAACATGACCCTGGCAGTCCTGAAATTTGCCGAAGAATATGACAAGAAATATCAGAAATATGATGGAAAGATACCAGCTGGCTTAACTCAAATAATGGTAGCCTCAGCTTCTCAAATGAAATTACAAGCCACTAAACTCTCCGAAAGAACTTGTTATGAAATGGCTAATCTAATGGGTGGTGCTGGTGTTTGTGATAATACTTTAATGCATGATTTAGTTGGTATTTCGAGGATCCAAGAAGTTGTAGGTGGGACTAGACAAATTCAGCAATATATTCTAAGCAGAGCAATCAGACAGATCTTTAAAATGCTTTAATTTTCTAATCATTTATATTCTATTTTTTCAAACAATCTAGATTTTCTGAATTGATAAATTAAAATATAAAAAAAAATATCTATACAAAAAAATTAAAAAATTATTTTTAAAATTGAATATGTTTCTTGTCATTTGAACTCAATTCAAATATGAATGATTAATAATAATTGTTTTAACCTTCTATAATTATGAATTAGAATATCAAGTGATTTACACCAAATAATCGATAAAATTCATTTGTGTGATTTAATTTGATGATTAGTTCAGAGTTTAGAAAAGAAATATCGCAGACTGATATTGGCAAAACCATAAATTACTGTTATCAATGTGGCACTTGTGCAGGGATCTGTCCCGCATTTAGAGTAAATAGCAATTACAACCCCAGAAGATTAGTAGAAGAGATACTTTTAGGTTTTAAAGAGAAGTTATTGCATGATAAGAATATCTGGTTATGTACCACGTGCCACGGTTGTCTAGAAGTCTGTCCTCAAGGTGTAATGGTCTCGGAAATGCTTTTTGAATTAAGACATAAGGCGGTCGAAGTAGGTAATATTCCCGAGAGTATCCGAGAGGAAGGGGTTAGATTTTCTCAAACTGGATTGAATATTCCACCAAGTGCTGCTATTGGACGTAGAAGAGAAAAATTGGGTTTAAATGCCCAAATAATGACTCCTATTGTTGAAAATATAAAGATATTGCTTGAAGAAGTAGATTTCTTTAAATTAATTGAAAACAAAAACCAAGAGGCTGAATCAAATGAGTGAGTTTGCATTATTTGTTGGGTGCGTTATCGCAAATAGATTTCCTCATATCGAAAAATCAGGAAGAATTATGCTTAAAAATTTGAATATTAACGTTAATGATATTCCCGAATTTAACTGCTGCCCTAATCCCACAGGAATACTACAAATAAGCAACGAAGCTTGGACTGTAAGTGCAGCACATAATCTTTGTCTAGCAGAAGAAAAAGGATTGGATATCTTGACTTTTTGCAATGGTTGCTATGAAACTCTTAAATCAACAAATGTGGAATTAAAACATGATTCTGAACTGAAAGAAAAAGTAAATAAAGCATTAGCAAAAGTTGGTAAGGAATATAAAGGAAATATTAAAGTCGTTCACTTTCTAGAGTATATATATAAAAATATTACTCCTGAAAAATTAAAGGAGACGGTACAAAGACCTCTTGATAATCTCCGAATTGCCACTTTCTATGGTTGCCACTATGGTAGACCAAGTTCTTTATTAAACTTTGATGACCCACTTAGACCTGTCTCTCTAGATGAAGTAGTAGAAGCGATGGGAGCGACTAGTGTGGAATATTTAAACAAATATACTTGCTGTGGATCTGCTATAAGTGGTATTGATGAAGAATCTCAGCTTAAATTATTAAAAGATAAACTTGAACAGGTTGAAAGAGTAAAAGCAGATTGTATTTGTGTTATCTGTCCTGCATGTTATATGCAGTTAGATGGAAATCAAAGAAAATTAAACAGTAAATACGGTACAAATTTTAATATTCCAATACTATATCTGACAGAATTAATAGCTCTAGCTCAGGGAGTTCAAGAAGCTGAACTGGGACTGAACTTTCATTCTATAAAGGTTAAAGAATTGTTGACCAAGTTTTAATCGACTTTTTTACAGTTATTTCTCTAAATATTTCCTATATTCTTAGTGTAAATACGTAATTTTTCTCCAAATTTTGTAAATTTATTGTATAATACCTTTAATTTTGATTATATTTTCTTTTATTATATTTCTTAGACAAATTTCCCAGTTATTTTTGATTAGGTTATTAGCATAATATTCATCAAGTATTTCAATCGCTCGATCAATTTTTAAATGAAAAATTTGGTCAAAAATTCTTTCCCAATATTTTATTTCATTTATTATTTGTTTATTGATATTTTTTGTATTCTTATACACTTCAATTAATTCATTTGTTAAGTTTAGTGCAGTTTTGGGTAAATATTGCGAAAAATATGTTAATATCAAGAATATTCTGCTCCTATAATTATAAATTAAGGAATTCTCAACTTCAATAGATTTTTTAAAATAATTCTCGGCATTTTTAAAATCATTTAAATAATAATAAAGTAATGCAATTCTATAATAAAGTTGGTGTTCATAATCCTTAATTGGATATTCCCTAATTGTTAATAATATTGGCTTAAGAACAAATTTTATTGAATCCATAATATTTTCTTCTGATTTCGTCCAAATCATAATTTTCGAGTATGCTATTAATGAAATGACCCTAAGACGCAGATCATCGGAATTTATATACTTTTTGATTTGTTTAAAGATTTTGTCCCTGAATTTTTCAATTATTTTATAATCTATACTTGCAATATCTATTAAAATTGCATTAATTACTAATTTTATAATGTTATCATCCAATTTCCTTAATTTATATAATTGATCTTTATAAAATATTAATTCTTTTAAGATCTGTGTATGAATATCATAAAGAAAAAAAAGTGAAATTCTATTAATTGATTTTATTTTTGACTGTATAAGTCTAAGGATCTCTGGAATTAATAAATAGATTTTGCTATTATGTTTTAAATGCTCAAAAATAAGCAATGAATTTTGTCTAATAAATGGATCTTGATTCACAAGTGTTTTTTTTAATGCCATAATTATTTTGAACGGGCGATTCTTACACAATTTATTTATAAATTCTAAAATTACAGAACTAAGTTTCTCACAGTGTAAATTTTCAATCAAGACTGGTAATATGTTTTTATATGTATCTAAAAACATTAATAAATCAATTCCATCTTTTAATAAATCCGGATCATTAATTATTTCCAAAATAAAGTCATCAGAAATTGAAAAATCCTTCAATTTTTTTGATTTTAAGAAATTTACCAGGATTTTCAATATCAATGATTTATCAGATTTATTTGATTTATAAAAAAGATTGATTAAATCATTCTTTAAATAAAGAATCTTAGGAACCAAGGTATTCGAGATATTTAACAAAGTTTTTAATGATGAATTCCGAATAGATTCATTTCTTTCTTTTAGACCATAAGCTAAAATAGGAATTGTGGGCACTAAATATTTATGATGCTGAAATTGTTCTGAGATTTTTGATAACATCCAGTAGGCATTTTTTCTAATCTTTTGGTTGTTTGAATTTAATTTTTCCATTAATTCATGCACTGTTAATTCAACATACATTGGATAATCTTTAGCGTATCCATATAACAGACCTGCTTGCTGGATGCCAATGTATTTTCCTTGTTTTACATCAGATAACCATTTCATTCTTTCACGAATTTTTGTTGATTACAATTTATTTTTCATATAAATAAATCTAATTTTCTGCCTAATTTTAATTTTCTACTAAATTCTAATTTTTTACTATAATTTTGATTTGATTTCTTTCTATTAAAATGATTGTAATTTATTTTTATTGAAATATTAGAAATGCCCAGATAAATTTTTAATATTTTCTTTCATTATATTCTAACACACAATAAAATATAGGTAAGAATATATTATGTTAATGAGAACTAATAGCATTTATTTCAAAAATACTTCCGATAAAAATAACTATAAAGCAAGATCCTATACAGGGATTTATAGAATTCATAAATATTGGGCAAAAAAACCTTATAATATAATTAAATATTTAATTCAAAAATATTCGAACTTGAACGATATAATATTAGATCCTTTCTGTGGTTCCGGCATCTCCATTAATGAAGCAATTTTATTAAGGAGGAAAGTTATTGGAATTGATATTAATCCAGTTGCTATTTTTATAACAAAACAGTTAATAAAAAAGATTTCGATTGATAAGGTAATTCAAGAATTCAAGAATATTGAAAATGACCTTAAAAATAAAATAAATTCATTCTACAAGATAAAAAGGGATAATAAAGAATATATCGGAACACATTTTATTTGGTCTGAAAACGGTCTAACCGAGGTTTGGTACAAAAATCCAGATACTGGAAAAAAAGTAATTGACGTCCCTTCTGAGGATGATGTAATTCTTGCAAATAGTTTTGAAATCGAGAAGATTAATAAATTTTATCCAAAAAATAGATTGTTTTATAATACAAAAATTAATACTGTTCCTGGAATGCGAGTTTATGAATTATATACGCCAAGAAATCTTGCTGCTCTTGTAGAATTAATGGATCGAATTGAAAAAATTGAAAATCCTGAAATTAAAGACTTTTTTAAGTTCTGTTTCACTTCAGCTTTAGGACAATGCACAAGAATGGTATTTGTAGTGAAAAAGAGAGGTAAACATAAAGGTAATGAAAGAACATTGGTAAACAAACAAGTAGGAAGCTGGATCATTGGATATTGGATACCTAAAGAGCATTTTGAACTAAATGTCTGGAATTGTTTTCAAAGAAAATTCAATAGAATAATTAAGGCCAAAATCAAACAATATAAACTAAATTATTCCTTAATTGAAACGAATTCTTTTAATGAATTACTAGAACATAAGAATTGTATGCTAATTACAGGATCAGCACAAAAGATCCTCCTATCTTTTCCAAATAATTCTATTGATTATATTATTACAGATCCTCCACATGGTAAAAGACAACCTTATTTAGAATTAAGCCTGATGTGGAATAGTTGGCTCAAATTTGATGTTAACTATCAAGATGAATTGGTAATAAGTGATTCTAAAGAACGAAATAAGGATATTAAAAATTATTATCAAATTTTAGAAAAAATTTTTAAAGAAATTAAACGTATACTAAAGCCTAACAAGTTTTTTACACTAATTTTTAATAGTCTAAATAAGAAAGACTGGAAAATGCTTTTTGATTGTTTAAATAAACTTAATTTCAAGTTGATACAATCAGATTCACTCAATTATTCAGCAAATTCAGTAGTTCAAATAACAAGAAAATTTGGATTAAAAAATGATATCATTTTAACTTTTAAAAATATAAAAAGCTAATTTTTCTAAAAATAATTTCTTTTAGAACTAAATTGTTATGATAATTAAAAAATTTCACAATTATACAACCTCTAACCTAGCATCTTATGATATAATTCGGTGTTTAAATCAAAAATAAATATAAATAAACGCAAATAATCATAAATAGAAACAAACAAAAGCAAATAATATTAAAAAAATTAAGAAAATATATAATATTGCTTCACTTTTTGAATAATTAAATTAGTAGTTCAACCGAAGAACATTAGGACATTTGCAGCGTATAGATATTTAAATGATAAGAAAAATAACCAGAAACCCAATATTGAGACTGCTGATCCTATGATTAATGTAAGATAAATATACATTTTTTTATCTATTGATACTAAAAATGCAATTATTACACCTGCTATCGTCATTATAACAAGCGCAGTGGTCATAATTTTCACAAATTGATCATAAGTACCCGCAATACTATCTAATCTATTTACTTCTTCTAATGCTTCATTATATGTATATCCACTGATCCAAACATCGTAATAAATAGCATAAATATTTGAATATTGTCCATATTCTTGTACTAATTGGAGATCATTAAATAACTCAGCCTCCCAATTTTTCATGTTAATTTCAAGAATTTCCCGGTCAGATTCATTAACGTAGATATTAACCATGGAAATAATATCTGGGTCTAAATCCTTTTTTATTTTTTGATATCTGTCTATAATAAAATAATATTCAGTATCATTGTAGGTATAATTATTTTCGTGTATCGCCCAAGCTTGGATAGACCAATTGTATGCTAATGAACTCCTTATAAGATTATTCACTATTGTCATCTTACTTACAAATTCTAATGCTTTTTTGTCTATATCCGTCTGGTTATAAGTTCCTGGATGAGTTGTGTTATAATTTTTCATTGATTTTATTTCATCATTTATTTCAAGTAGATCTTCTTGGATCAATAAGGAGATTTGCTGTCGCTGTTTATCTTCACTAAGTATTTTATTTATATCTTTATCAATTATATTCAAGATAGAATAACGCAACTGGGTCTCTTCTGAATATTTTTTTACTAAATTTTGAGAGCTAAATATGTAAAATGCTGCAACAACTGAAAATACAGAAAGTGTAATTATTAAGATCGTTGAAATTAGTACAATTTTCTCATGCTTGTGATCATTTGTTCCATTCTTTCCATTCTTTTCCTTACTCATTCAAATCACCACCATTGAAAGTACAAAATCAAGTTTGCTGCAATTAAATACTGATAACTCATAACGAATAAAATAACCCCCATCAGCGAGACTATAAGGCCGATTAGTAATGATGTATAAATATATTTTAAATGCTCTATTGAAACAACATATGCTATAATAACTGCTCCAATCGTCATCAGCACTAAAGCAGTTGTCATAATATTTACTGCTTGGTCATAAACATCTGAATTCAATTTGTAATTATAAGCATCTGATAATAGCGCGTAAAAATCGAACATACTTCTTTTACTAATGTTTACATTGAAGTTTGTTGCATACAATTTTGTGTATTGTCCAAGTTCCACCACAATTTCTAAAAAGTAATATAATTCGCCTTCCCAATTATATAAATTTAAGTCCAGTATTTCAATTTGATTTGGAAAGAATGTAGCATTTAACCAGAATTCTATATCAGGATCGAGCCGATTTTTCATGGAAAAATAGTTATTCCTAATAAGATAAAAATCCATGTAATAATACGAGTAGTTATTTGTATTATTTCCACCATTTATTATAGACCAATTATATGCATTGGTCTCACGGATTAAATTATTTAATATTTTCACCTTACTGACGAATTGTTGGGCAATATCATAAACATCCTTATCCATAAATGTGCTTGGATGAGTTTTATTATATTCTTTTGATTGGTTCATTAATTCATTGAGATATTCCAATTCCTGTAATGTCATAAGACCCAATTGTTGTTTTTCTTTATCTGAGGCTAAAATTTCTTCAATATCTTTCTCTACCGCATCCACCATTAGATACATCGTATTTGCTTGATCTGAATTTTTTTTCACTTCTAATTGTGCATTATATATGAAAAAAGCAGAAACTACCGACAGAACAGATAATAATATTATCAATGCAGTGGAAACAATTACTGGTATCTCAAGTTTTAAT
>CAZYEE010000089.1:0-3210 GCA_964646355.1 uncultured archaeon
ATAAATTTAAAAATAAAAT
This sequence comes from uncultured archaeon, assembly GCA_964646355.1. GTDB lineage: Archaea > Asgardarchaeota > Lokiarchaeia > Helarchaeales > HEL-GB-B > HEL-GB-B. The sequence goes on from CAZYEE010000089.1 coordinate 20, forward strand.
AATTTTATTTATTTTTTTCTAGTATCTTTTTTGCTTCTTCATACATCTCATGAGTATAAAATGATTCATTAACACTTTTTGCCTCTTCAAAAAGTTTTATTGCCTTTTTTACTAATTCAATATCACCACTTTTTGTATATACACTTGCAACTAAATCATTTCCAAATGCCCACATCATGATAATCGAATATTTTTTGCCTAAATCTATTAAAAACTGTCCGACTATTTCAGAAAGTTTAGGATTCAATTCTATTATTTCCCAACCAAAGCTGTTGATCGATAGCCATAACTCCGGATATTTTGTAATAAAGTTTTCAAATAAATTGATATAAACATCCTTAGAATTTTCTTCTAATACTTTATTTATTAAATCTGAACGCTCTGAATCTAATTTATATGATTGTAAAGATTCTTTAAATTCTAAACTCATCCAGCATACCGAACCTGCCATTGTTAATGTTGCTAAAATCTTAGATGATTCATTTTTATATTTTTCACCCTTTGATTTAGCTAGATAATACGCTCCTATCATTATATTTTCTAGAATTATCGGTATTGTGTGTCTTAAGATTAAAAATGTCTCGCACATTAGGTCACAATGCTTGATTATTAGTTCAGGATTTAATGATAATAATAGCAGGAAAATAAAACTGGTAAAATCTCTGTCATTCCAAATGAAAAAGAGGGATTTTTTATATTCAACGAGCTCATCTATTTCTTTCATTAATTTTCTTTGGTATTCGATTATATCTTCAACATTTGCATCTTTAGGTTTCTTCAACCATATCCCTATAATGCCTTTTTCTGGCATTCTTTTTGCTATTAGAGCAGTTTCAAGAGTTATTAGAAACAATAAATTTTCTATCACTGAATTAGGTAAATTACCTCCATTTAATATTGCTCTAGCTACCGCACCAGCTCCCTTGATGTATGGATTCTTAAATTTCTCCATTAGTAAATTAAAAAACTCAATATCCTGGTTATCATTTTGATATTTATCTAGAAGAGCTAAAGAAATGACTCCATTTATTAAAATGAGAAAATCTTTGAACATTTTTTTATTAGATAGATCAATATTTTCATTTGAAGGAATTTCATCTAAAATTGATTTAAGAATATTTCTGACTATATTTCCAGATTCTTTTGCGTGCCTTGGAAACCATGCCAAGGCATGAATAACTCTTATTTTTAATACCATATCATCTATATCCAATAATGGATAAAAAATAGGCACTCTTTTAGAAATTTCATTATAAACCTTTGTGGTTATTGCATCTTCATCCGCAAAAATCTTATTAATATCAATTCCACTTGGTAAATAATTAGAATCTGAATTGATTGCCAAGGTAATCAAATATTCAACTATTTTATCCTTATTCTCTACTTCAGAGGATTCAAGCAATTCAAATAAAAACGGTATTGCTGGTAATGTTGCCGAATATAACGTACCTTGATGATAAATGTTTCCATATAACTTCCATAATGCTTTTTCTCTCACTTCTTTATCTTTTGATGCCAACCCTCTGATACAATCTGGCACATCCGTCGCAGAACCATATGCATGTCCGTATTCAGCCCAATTTATTTTATCTAAATTTTCTAACATTTTAAAAACCTTATTAAAAACATAAATCTCTCTTACTTCAAAAATTTTCAATTAAATTAACTTATGAATACAGTCTAATAATAAAAAGGTTGTTTTTTCAATAAATTATTTTAAAAATCTCCTTTCGATTTCTAAAAAAATCTATTACCTTTAAAATTCAATAGTAATTAAAATTTAATAGTAATTATTTTGTAAGATTTTATTTCACTTAATTATATTAGTGATCATGAATTCTAGCATCAAAAAATAAAGATTATTTATAGAATGAATATTTGTTTTTGATTTTGTTTGAGTACTAATTAATAAATATATTGTATAATTATGACATAATTTAAGAGGAAAAAAATAAACTACTTGATTCTTACTGTAAAAATAATTTTCTTATTTTTTGAGCAATTTTGTCTAATTGTTTATTATACTGACCGTGACTATTAATGGCTTTATTAAATAGAAAAAAATCAATTATTATTGTAAAATAATTTCTGAAAAAATCTAAAAAATTTTCAAAAAATAAATTTGTTTCTTTAGATTTATTATTAATAAAAACACACAAAATAAATTTTCGACCTTTTTCAATCAATGGAATCTCCTTGATAAGAAAAAATCCTTTTGATGTTTCAATTTTGATCAAATTTAATTTTTGAATTTCTAGAGCATCAATAAATTTATTTCCAGTTCCATTTATTAATGAAGACATTATAGCCATTGCCTTTTTATCTAAACCATTTTTTAAATATTCTGAAATTAGTAAACCTCGTTCATCCACGAGAATACACGCAGAAGCACCTAGTTCATTACTCAAGTCAGCTAATAATTTAGTTAAAGCTTCATTTCTTCCTATCTTCATTATAATACACTCTCCTGATTTAGCACAATTTCATCTCCATGTTCTGACATAAATTTAGTAATATCATTCTTTATCTGTTCGATTTCATAAAACACGAGTCCTATATTAATTTTGGATGGAAATAGTACTAATAATATTATATTTTCGTAGATTAACGTTAAAATAATTGTAATACTATCAGTATCGGAATCCTTCCCACCTTTTAATAATATTTGATTCAATTTTTTATTAGTAATTAGTTCAATTACTCGTTCTGACATTGAAATTATTCCAGCTGAAACTGCTCCAATTTTTATAAATTCATCCTTGTATTCAAGTTTGTCACTCGTTTCATCAGCAGCAATTAACAGTCCATCTTCAGTAATTAATAATGCACTATTAACTCCAGTATTTGTTTTTAACCGATTCAAATACTTTTGTAATGTTTTTTCTGCTAAAATAATAATTCATCACCTCACTATAAATTTAGAATAATTTTTTCTTCATTCTTGATCTCACCATTGATAATCTTCAAGAGTCTTATAATTGCTTCTTTTATTCCAAAATTATTTTTTGCGGAGCCACCAAATGTATTCTCATTTATTAAATTGGATACTTCCTCAGGGCTCATTGCAGAGTCTAAATCTTGCTTATTTGCGATAATTACAATTGGTATATTTTCTCCCAGTAGACACTTACATTCTTCAAGTAATATTAAAGCATTTCCTATCGAGTTCGGATCTGAACTATCAATTATAA
>CAZYEE010000089.1:3310-13223 GCA_964646355.1 uncultured archaeon
TGAAAAAAGCCACAGACATATATCTTATAATCATAAGGTTTTCTCATATTTTTTGGATCACCCTTTTACTTATTAATAATTAATAAGAAAAAAAAAATTGAAAATAGCAATTTTTATAGAACCTAACCGAGAGTTGCCTTAATCTTTTTTAATGCCTCACCAATTTCATAGTCTAATAGTCCAATTTTTGCATCTGCAGGTGCTAGTGCAATTAACAATGCGTTTGATAACGAATTTAATAAAATAATTCTATCCGAGCCTACTACAGTTATTTGGCCTAAACCACCTATTTGAAGAGTATCACCAACTCTACCTCCCACAGATGATAAAGCTGCAGCCATAGCTGCTACTGCTCTTTCATCGATATCTGAATGAAGTGCACCTGCCATTATTTGTCCTTTCGGTGTTACTAATGCGCTACCATCAATGACCGTATTTTTTTCTAATGTTTTTAAAATCTCAATTAATTTTTGGGCTCTAGCGCTCATTTTGGATTACTCCACCTTATTTTTTTTCAAAAGAAGAACAAGTTTCTTGTGAATTGATATTTACATAAATTTGTTTTTTTTCACACCAAGCTTGATTATCGCTGTTTAAACCTCCATTAAACTTACATTCTAAACAAGTCATAAAATATCAATCCTCCATTTTTATTGTTATCATATCTGTATTTTCATTTGGAATAAATTCAAATTTCTCGATCATAAACCGTTTTTTTGTAATAGATTCTATATATCCGTGTAGCATAGAAATAATGGGACATGCTGGAATATAGCCATCAGGTCTTCCTTTCATTAATATTTTCGTAGCTTGGTTTAGAATACAATCTCCAAACTTTATTACAGCATTGCCATCATTGAATTCTACAATTTCACTTCGCTGACAAATTCCTGTCTCTTTAATCTTGTTAATAAATGATTCAAGCACACTTTTGATGTCATTTCCTTCTATATCTAGCTGAAAATCCTTTTCAACTATGTGTTTGGCTTTTTCTTGAAAAGCAGATGCCATTTGTATTAATACTAGATCTCTATTTAATCCCATATTTTCCATAGCTTCGTTATATGCAACCATCATATAATTTGCAAAATCTATCAATTTTCTATAATCCATTGTAAATTATCACCTTTTTTTTTTCTTCTTTTAAAAAAAATTTATATTCCAATTTTTTTTTTCAACCCTTTATATCTGTAATTTTATTAACCCATTCAAAATTACATCTATAGATTCGTATTTTAGATTAATAAATTGTGAGTACAATTAATTAATATTCATTTTTGACGGATTGAAAGATTATTTTGTTAAAAAAATTAACGAAATGTAAATTTACCAAATATTTTCCATAATTTTTTTTATTTGTTATTAATAGTCACAAGCAATTACCCATTCTTTTTAATAATTTGCTTTTAAAATTTAGAATTTGTATATCTCCAGATAGATAAAATTTAAATAAAAATCAAAATTAACAAAAAATTTAAACATTTTTTGTATTAATTAATTAAGAATCCGCTTTAAATTAATTAATCAATTGTATATTAAATTAAATTAAATTTTTAGAAATAAAATATTGATCTAAAATTCACCCTCCTAATTAAAAACAACTAATATAACTGAAAAAACTATAATATTAAACTGAAAAATTTAAAGAAAAAATTTAGATTTATAAAAGATAGTTCCAGGACATCCATTACATAAATTAGAATAATTAGGACATTTTGTGCATAAATGTCCGCAATGAGTATTTTTATATTTTTTATTTGAATTATATTTTTTCATACTAATAAATTTTGGTGTTATAAGATTACAAAATGGATCAATTACAACCTCAGAAATTCTAGGATCGTTGCAAATCTTGTTGATAAGATTGGGACATGGATAAGCTAAATGATTTTGATTACTAGTATTTTCAAAACAAATAAGAATTTCTAATGTATTTAACGAAACAAACTCCAATATGGAAAATACTCTTGGACATTTAGAAAATAATTTAGTAAAATATTTTGTATCTAAAGTTTTTTTGATTTTTAGTTTTACATTTATAAATTTTATTTTATAATGATGCTTATTAATTCCTAATATAATATTTATCTTATCCTGTTCAAATATGCGTTTCAAAGCATTTGAAACTGTTTGGCGTGTTTTTCCGATATTTTTTGCAATAGATGTTATTGATATTCTAGGATCTTTGTATAACTCTTTAATCACAAGATATTCTGTTATATTTTTTGTTTTGTTATAGCAATTCATTTATATCCCTTATAAAATCTTCTTTTCTTTCTTCACTTTTCCTATTTTTCCTCTAATGTAAAATTGTAATTCATATATTCTTCATATAAAATTGTTATATCTAGAATTAAATTGATAAAATATCTGAAGATTTTTCTTGATAAAATATCTGAAGATTTTTCTTGATAAAATATCTGAAGATTTTTTCGAGTTTGAATTAATATAATTTTATATATTGCATTTTTCAATTTTTAATGTTGATATTATAAGTTAAATTATTTTTAAATTTTATGGATATTTTTAGTTTTTTCCGAATTTGAATCTATACTATAAGTGCAAAAATTTAAATAACAGTTATACTAATTCTTATTATCTTTTTGATAGTTCATCATTATTTGTTCAGAATTATTTATGAAATACTTTTGAAATATATGTTAAATTTTAAGTCATATTTGAAATTATTATAAGAAAATTTTCATATTTCTTGAACATATTTTTTTTATCAATATATTAAATTGAATAACTTTTTTCTCAAATAATAACTTGAAATATCTTTTTAAGTATTAATTATTTAAAGAAAAAAATTTTGATATCTATTAGGATAGAAATAAATTTTGTATTTCTCGAATAGCGAAATCTAATTGTTTATCGTATTTTGAATGATTATTTGAAAATCTACTGAAAAATAGTGTATTTATCAATGTTGTAAAAATATTTTTAGAGAGACTGAATATATTATTAAAATATGACTTATTATTGGAGTTTTTATTTTCTATATAGACACACAAAATGAATTTTCGGTTCTTTTCTACTATTGGTACTTCTTTAATAAGAAAAAGACCTTCTGAAGTTTTAATTGTAATTAATGTTAGTTTTTTAATTTTTAAAGAGTTAATAAATTTATTTCCAGTTCCATTCAATAATGATGACATTATTGCCATTGCTTTTTTATCCAAATTACTTTTCAAATATTCTGAAATTAATAGACCTCGTTCATCAACAAGTAAACAAGCTGCTGCATTTAGTTCATTACTTAGGTTGTTTAATAGTATTGATAAAGCTTTTCCTCTTCCAATTTCCATTATAGAACACTCTCCTGATTTAATATAATTTCATTACCATGGTCAGTCATAAATTTATTTATCTCAATTTTTATTTGCTCAATTTCATAAAAAACAAGCCCAATATTAATTTCAGAGGGAAATAATACTAATAATATTATATTTTCATATAATAAGGTTAGAATAATTGTCATACTTTCTCTTTCTGAATCCTTTCCGCTTTTTAATAAAATTTGATTCAAGTTTTTGTTAGTTATTAATTCAATTACACGCTCTGACATTGATATTATTCCCGCTGAAACCGCACTAATTTTTATGAATTCGTCTTTGTTTTCTAATTTATCACTTGTCTCATCAGCAGCAATTAATAATCCATCTTCTGTCAATAGTAATGCATTATTTACTCCTGTATTTGATTTTAATCTGTTTAAAAATTTTTGTAATGTTTTTTCTGCTAAAATAATAATTCATCACCTCATATTATATGTTTAGAATGGCTTTCTCCTCATTATTTATTTCTCCCTTAATGATTTTTATGAGTCTTATAATTGCTTCTTTTATTCCAAAATTATTTTTAGCTGATCCAGCAAACGTGCTTTCATTTATTAAATTAGACACTTCCTCTGGGCTCATCGCAGTATCTAAATCTTGTTTATTTGCAATAGAAATTATTGGAATATTTTCACCCAATAAACATTTACACTCCTCAAGTAATATTAAAGCATTTCCTATCGAGTTCGGATCTGAACTATCAATTATAAATAAAACGCCATCACTACCACTCGCCACCATTTCTCGTATATCCTTGAAATGGAGTTGTCCTGGGCATCCTTTTATTTCTATTACCTTAGTTTCCCAGCCCTCATATTCTTTTTTCTCTCTTAGATATTCGGTCTTATTCATTATAACCCCATCAGAATTTGAATTAGGACGAGCCCAGACAAGGTATCCTAAATCGAATCCCACTGTAGTAGTAGCATGTTCTCCTCGATACAATTCTTTTAGTGGTTTATCAATAGACATTGCATTTGGGTCTAAAGTATGTATTAAAGTCGTCTTTCCAGCTTGAAAAAAGCCACAGACATATATCTTATAATCATAAGGTTTTCTCATATTTTTTGAATCACCCTTTTTTCTATAGTTTCACATAAAAAAATAATGGAAATTATTGAAATTAACCAAGTGTAGCTTTAATCTTTTTTAATGCTTCACCTATTTCAAAATCTAATAAGCCAATTTTTGCATCTGCAGGTGCTAGTGCAATTAACAAAGCATTTGATAAAGAATTTAAGAGAATAATTCTATCTGAACCTACTACTGTTATCTGGCCTAAATCACCAATATTGAGAGTATTTCCAACTCGACCACCTACTGATGATAATGCCGCTGCCATAGCTGCTACTGCCTTCTCATCTATATCTGAATGAAGTGCACCTGCCATAATTTGACCTTTAGGGGTCACTAATGCGCTACCGTCAATAACTGTATTTTTTTCCAATGTCTTTAAAATCCCAATCAATTTCTGAGCTCTTGCACTCATATTTAATCATCTCTATTTCTTTTCAAAAAAGGAACAAGTCTCTTCTGAACTAGTATTTACATATATTTGCTTTTTCTCACACCAAATCTGATTATCACTATTCAATCCACCATTAAATTTACATTCTGAACAAGTCATAGCTATTAATCCTCCATTTTAATTGTAATCATGTCTGTATTTTCGTTTGGTATGAACTCGAATTTCTCTATCATAAATCTCTTTTTTGTTATCGCCTCTATATATCCATGTAACATTGAAATTATTGGACATGCAGGAATATATCCATCAGGTCTTCCTTTCATCAATATTTTTGTAGCTTGATTTAATATGCAATCCCCTAATTTTAATACAGCAGTATTATCATTAAATTCAATAATTTCACTTCGTTGACATAGCCCAGCTTCTTTAATCTTATTCATAAATGATTCAAGAACACTTTTAACATCAGATCCTGCAATATCTAATTGAAAATCTTTTTCAATTATGTGTTTTGCTTTTTCTTGAAATGCAGATGCCATTTGTATTAAAACTAAATCCTTAGTCAATCCCATACTTTCCATAGCTTCATTATATGCGACCATCATATAGTTTGCAAAATCTATCAATTTTCTATAATCCATGAAATAATTTCACCTACTCGGCTCAATTTTTTTTTTTGAAAAAATTTTTATGCTAATATTAAAATATTCAGTGCGATAATTAATAATTCATATGAGCATTAATAAATCGTATGTCTAATTCTTCAAATAGCTATAATACAAGCTGAATAATTAATGCAAGAAAATTTTTTACAATTTTTAAATTTAACAAAAAGAGAATCAATCATCTAGTAAATTTTTTATAAATTTTGAAAAAATTGGTCATAAATTATTTATAAAATTTCAATAAATTTATCATAAATCTTCAAAAAATTTTATATATATTTCCATAAATTGATAACAAAATTCGAAATCCAAAAGAATCTCTGATTCTTATCACATGTTTTTTCATTTGAGGTGTATTGCTGATTTATAATTCAGAACTGAATAATTTTTTAAAAAAGAATACAACGAAAAAAAATAATAGAGAAAACAATACCACAGAAAAACTCGTAATACAAGAATTGTATAGAAATCCAAGAATTTCTATATCTACTATAGCAAAAAGTATTGGAAAAACACGTCAAACAGTCTATAATGCACTAAAACGCATATTTGGTAAAAATAAAATTGATATTACCTTTAGTATAAATAAAAATATTTACAACATAAAATTCATTGTTTTAAAATTGAAAGTTAAGAAACAACCTGATATTAAACATTTTGTAAATATGTTTACTAATTGTCCTAGAATTTTTTCAATTTTAGAATTTCTTTCACTTAATATGATTCAAATTATAATTTTCATTGAAAACTATAATAATAATTTCATTTTTTGTCCGTGTCCAAAAATCATTAATGAGATTCATAATGATTCTAGAATTGCTGAATTTAAAATTGATCCATTCTGTAATCTTATATCCCCAAAATTTATCGCTATGATGAATCAAAATAACAAAAAATACAAAATAACTCCTTGTAAATATTCATGTTCTAAATGTCCCAATTATTCTAATGGATGCCCAGGATGTCCAGGCACTATTTTTTATAAAAAAGAATTTTTTGCTATATGAATTTTAATATTATTTGAATATAGCAAAAATATACCTTATCTATGGATAAATAGAAAATTTTAGAATAAAACCAAATTAATATAAATAAATTGAAAAAAGCTCATAAAACTCATTTTTATTAAATTCAATCATTATTAATAATTAGGGGAAATATGGTATAATAAAGCAAAATAATTTTTAAAAACATTGGAAACATAAAATTGTATATTTAATTTGAGAATAATTAAAAATTTAATGAGATATTATTTTAATTTATTTAAATGATCAAATTAATTTAGATTTGCTATTACTTTTTAGTTATTATAAGCTTTTATCAATTAGAAAAATCTCTTGAAAAATTATATATTTATCAAAAAACGATCGAAAACAACGAATTTTATTGTATATTCTTTTTCAAGAGGTTTTAACAAAAGATTTTTATTGGAAATTAGTTTCGACAGAAATTTATTAGGTTTTTTTTATAAATACATAATAGGTTTTATAATCAATAATTTAAAATTTAAAATATAAGAAATAAATATACAGGAAAAAATAATTTAATTTTATTTATTTTTAGAATAATTTAAGAAGGGTTATTTATGAAATACAAAATAATTAAAGAGGTTATTGTTGCAGTATGTACAGTTAGCTTTATTGTGCTTCTATCAATTCCATTCGGTATCATCCCGGCGCTTGGGAATTTCTTGAATCCTTCTGGAGTTTGGACTGTTCCATTTAATGCAGAGTACCCAAATTCTATGACTATTAGAGATTCTCAGTTATCGAATGATGTTCAAGTATACATTGACATCTATGGTGTTCCTCATATTTATGCTCAGTCCGATATGGATCTATTTTTTGCCATAGGATATTTGCATGCCTATAATCGACTTTTTGAAATGGATATGTTCAGGAGATATGGTGGTGGTCGATTATCCGAGCTTCTTGGAGAAGATTATCTTGAAGTGGATAAATATATGCGTACTATAGGTTTCTATAGAAGGGCAGAGCTAGAGGTTCAATATATAAAGGCAAATGAAAGTTTCTATTATAATTTACTCCAAAGTTATTGTAATGGTATAAATAAATTCATTTCATCAATAACACCAGCTAATTTACCGCTTGAATATTATTTAATATCAGCAAAACCGCAACCATGGACTGTTGTTGATGTTGTATATATAAAATATTTACAGGCATGGGGCTTAACGCCGACTCAATTTGATCTAGATTTTACATTATTGCATGAAAAGCTTCCAGAAGATGTATTCAATGAGTTATATCCAAATTGGACTACTGGGCTACCATTTGAAGAGCCTATTATTCCAGAATATCATAAAAGCATTTCTGGTGCGTCATCTAATACTCAGTTCGTCCAGACAATTCTTGATCTGAAAAAACTCATGAATTCTATGCCGTCTATATTCGGGGATAGTAATTATGGTGGGCTTGGCAGTAATAATTGGGTAGTTAACGGTTCAAAATCATTATCTGGAAATCCTCTTTTAGCAGGTGATCCTCATCTTGGCCATCAGATTCCTTCGGTATGGTATGAAGTCCATTTAGTGAGTAAAGATGGGTATAATACTACTGGAGTAACTTTTCCTGGAATTCCACTTATTATAATTGGGCATAATGATCATATTGCATGGTCTTTGACAAATGTGGGTGGTGACAGCGCTGTAGATTGGTATAATGAGACAATTTCGGCAAATGGTACTCATTATTATTATGATGGAAAATGGCATAAAATTAAAGTTTATTCCTCCCCTATTCCAGTAAAAGGTGGAAAAATAGTATCTTTTAGTCATAGAGAAACAATACATGGACCTTTATTAACAGACTTAATCTCAAATAAATATTCGGAAGAGCATCCGAATGTAAATTTAGCATTAAAATGGGCTGGTATAAATACACCACTTGATGGATCTTATAATAGTATTAGAGCAATTTATGGAATTAATAAAGCTTCAAATTGGACTGAATTTAATGAAAGTCTAAAATACTGGGATACACCACCTCAAAATTTTGTTTACGCAGATGATCAAGGAAATATTGCAATGACTGTGGCAGGGGCCCACCCAATTAGAAAACAAGGAGTATCCGGCACTCCTAATGGCTCCCTAACTGGAAGATTTATACAGCCTGGAGATGGTACTGGCGAAGAGTGGGCAGGTTTCATTCCTTACGGTCAGATACCTCAATCTCTTAATCCCAAACAATGTTATCTAGCCTCTGCGAATCAGCGATCCATTAATGCTAATTATCCATATTATTTAGGCACTAATTCATGGGCCAGCGGATATAGGGCCAGAGAAATTAATCGTGTTTTAAGGAGTAAAGATAATTTTACAATGGAGGATTTCAAAAAGCTTCAAGCCGATAATTATGATTATTCAGCCAGCCAATTTGTCCCGATCTTAGTACAGGTGTGGAATTATTCAAGAGCAAAAGGAGATAAATATACCGATGATGTGATTGCTGCAATGAATGAAATATATAAATGGAATAAATCAGATCAAAGATTCGTAATGAATAGGTCCTTAATTGCACCGACTATATATTATAAATGGATCGAATTATACCAGAAAAATACTTGGAGCGATGAATTCTCCGATTGGAATGCTACTGGATTGAAATTTCCAGCGATTACTATACTTGAGAATTTAACAAAAAATGATCCTAACTCGATTTGGTTTAATGATACAAGTATTGCTGGAACCCAAGATCGAAATTATACATTAATAAAGACATTAAATGATACTGTAGACTGGTTAAAAAGTAAATTAGGTTCAGATATTTCAAAATGGACTTGGGGAAATGCCCATAAGGTTTATTTTGAACATCTGACTGGCTTATCTATACTAAGTCGGGGGCCCTATACATGGGATGGTAGTGGCTGGACACCAAATAACGCATATGCAAGCTGGGACGAAGATCGTAAGGCATTTATAGCTCAAATTGGACCTAGTTGGAGAATGATCATTGATTTAGGTAATTCATCGGCACCATTAAAATCAATTGGAGTATTTCCGGGTGGTCAGAGTTCAAATCCATTATCCAAGCATTATGATGATCAGCTTCAGCTATGGTTAAATTATGATTATCATGATCTGTATTTTAAATCACAGGTAGGCGTTATCGAAGCTACAATATTGTTTACGAGGTGAAAATTATGGAGAAAATATTAGGTTTTTTTGAAAAGAAAAATGGGTTCATCATAAGTTTAATAATTACAATTATTGTAGGATTTTTACTTCAATTAATCGGCTTTATCTGGGAATATGCATGGATTTTAATGCTAATTGCTGGTTTTCTAGGTGGTTTCTTAATCAAATCTGGTGGAAAAGGTTTCCTAGTAGGTTTTGCTGGAGTTATATGTGCATGGGGAATTTATTTCATCATATTTTCAATAATCGGGCCATTCCTTACTTTCGCTGATATCATAGCGGGAAT
>CAZYEE010000090.1:0-13026 GCA_964646355.1 uncultured archaeon
CTCTGAAATATTAATTTCAATATTAAGCTGTTTATTATCAAAAACTATTTTATATTTATGGCCAGACAACGGAATAAATCTTATGTTATTAAGCCCATATAAGTTCAGAATCTTATTTATGTAGTGAATCATATTTTGATATTCTTTTTTCTCTTTTATAAAGTATAAAATATCAAATGCATCTTTTAATATTGCTTTTTCTTTCATAACCATTGATTCTGGAATTATATAAGATGACTGAATTAAATCTTTTTGAAATTGAATATAAAATATTTTTTTGATATCTCTATTTATTTGTCTAAAAGTATTTTCTAACCCTGTTAATGAGTGTCCTAAATTAGCAAAAAAATCATAATCAATACTTAAAGGTTTAGAAGATATATTTTTTCTAATTAACAAATTATTTGGAGATGGTTCAATTTTATCTTGCTTTTTAAAAGTCAAAATAAATGATTTTGAATAGTTTCTCTGTCCAAATTTACTATAAAATTTTAATTCAATATCTAATTTAGTATCCTTTTTATAGACTGACTCTTTTAAATTTATTATTTTATTATTATATTCTTTTAATTCTAAATTTGAAGTATCTATATTCTTAGGATAACTATTCAAAAATTTCATTAACATAATAGATTCTAAAACAGAGGATTTACCTGAATTATTTAGACCTAGTAGTAAATTAATATTTGATATAAACAATTCTAAATTCTGGAATAGTTTATAATTTTTTAATTCTATTTTTTCAAGCATTTATAATCCTTTTCCTAATTAAAAATAAATAAATTTTAATAAACCAATCTTATTCTATTGTTCCAAAAATTTAAATATTATTTTATAACTTTAGGTAAACTTCGATTTAATTGAGAATATTTAAAATCTATTTGGAAAAAATTTATCACGTCTTATAAATAGAATATAAATTGGAAGGGATTATTATAAATTTAAAATAAAATTCAATAAGCACCAAGTAAAGTAATAAAATAACCAATATAGACATAGATTGATAATTGATATAATAAGATAATTTTTAGAATTAAGTAATTTTAGAATAGTATAAGATGTATAAAATATTATAATTGAAAAAGTAATTAAAATAATAAATGAGTTTATAACTGATATTTGGATAATATCTGAATAAAAATTTAAACTATTCATAAATTGAAAAAAGTGTCCAATAAATGGCATCAAATTCGATAAAAGCCCTATTAGACAAGATAGAATTATTAATAAAATAAAAGATTTGAATTGTAAAGAATTTAACAAAATTTTTCTTTTTAATATTAACTTTTTGTTAGATTCTAAATTAAATAAAATATTTTGTATCCTTATTCCTGTTTCGGGGCTACTTTTTTTGAGCATTCGCCCAATGAGATTTAAGATTACTCGAATTTGTTTATTTTCAAAGAAATTCGTGAATCTATTCCATAGTTCATCAAAATGGATATCGATTAATAATAAATTATTAAAATTAAGAAATTTTGTATTAGTTATGTTTTTCTTCATAATGAGCAGTGAATTGTACATTGCTCTTTCGGGTGAATTCATCTGCCGTAAATTATTTGAAAATAAAATTAGAAAATTCGTCAGGGTATTAAACTCTTTTGCGTCATGCTGTAATTCAGTGCCTAATATTTCGACTCCTTTTTTAATTAGTAGATTTTTCATTATTAATAATAAAGTTATATGAGAGGGTATCAAAATTAAATAAAGAAATGGAATAGTACTGGCATAAAAAGAGAATAAAATCATTGTAAGAATAGGTAAAAATATATTTACAGTTATTAAAGCAGTAAGGCGAGAATCTAATTGTGAGGTATATTTTTCATATTTATAGCCAATTTCTAATGAAAATTCAGGTAATTCTTTAAAATAAGAATTGGATATTTGATTTGAACTTAAAAAAGATAATATATTTTCTCTAAATGTTTCATTTGGTATTATATTTAAATAATTCAATAATAGATCTTCTGGGGATTCACCCATATTAATTTTTTTTAGCATATATCTAAATTGCTCTGAAATTATTGGATAACTTGAATTTGAGACGTATTGAAAGAAATCAAATAAGGTACCTGTGGATTTTATTATAATTAATAAATCTTGGTATACAAGATCAAGAAATTGTAAGTATGATTCAAATTCTAAATTGAACTGAACAATTAAATAATAATATATTTTCTTTGAAATTAATATCGAGAAAGTCAAACCAATTAGAATTGCATAATATAAATTAATATAACTTAAAGCCAAGAATATTGAAAAAAATATCAGTAAGAAGACAATTATCGAGGCATTTACTACATTTATTGAAAAAATATGTCTATCATCTTCATTATTATAATTATAATATAATACTGCTTGGTTTAATTTCTGTGATACAAGTTTTGAACTTAAATAGTTAAAAATTCTAAATTTGGATGAAAGATAATATAATTTTAATATCCAATCCAATTAACTATCCCCTAAAAATTTTTGATTAATATAATTGAATAGTTCTTTTCGGATAATATCCCAGTTTCCTTCATATTTTTTATTTTTTAGAATCCAGTATCTGTTAAATATTTTGTTAAGTATCTTATTTTCAAATATATTATTAGCAAGGAGATATTGAAGTACTGTCTTAAAAAGAGTAAATTCATTATAGAATTCATTTAAATCAAAATGTATTATATTTGTTTCCACAATTTTTTTAATGATTGAAGAGTTTTTATATAGTTTTTCAATTGTATTGAACTGTGATTCCAGGTTATCTTCTGCAGCATTTCTTTTATAAATGAAATTTATTTTAAAATTATCAGAATCATCGAGATTTAATTCAGAAATAGAAAGTACTCTTCTTCTTACATAACCTGAAGTGCTAATTTTTGCTAATTGTACTATTATATCTAAATCTTTTATCGATTCAATTGATATGTTATCTTCTATCATCCAACGTTTTATAATAAGTTCTGGGCTCTCTCCATGACAGGTACAGAGCCCGCATCGCAAACCTACTTTTAATAGAAAGAAAAATGCTTTTACGGCAGATTTTTCAATAAGTTCCCCAAGATATATCATATCAGGAGTTCTATGTAAAGCTTGTCTAACTTGATATTCCTTTGAATATAAATTTGCTTTATTTATTGAGTTTGGGCCCACTGATAATCTTATTTGATGTTGAAAACAGTCTGTTTGATCTGTGCTCTCTTTAACATCTTCAATATATAATTTTCTCCAATGAGATGGAGTTAAATTATCCAATGTATTTATTAGAGTCGTTTTTCCTGATCCTGGTGGACCAATGACTACAATATTTCTTCCATGATATAAGCCGAATAATAAATATGCGGCAGCATCAACTGATAAGGTCTTATTCTTAATTAATTCTGTTAAAGAGAAATTCTTTTGTTTTAATTTTCTAATGATAATTATTTTTCCATCACTAGCGAGTGGATCTATTATAATAGAAACTCTAACTTGGAAAAAATCTGTAATAAGATCAGCTTTTATTGAAGGATGCATTTCATCAAGTGATTGATTACTTTCTAATCTGACTATTGTAATGAATTTTTTGATTTCTTCATCTGATAAAATTATATTTGATCTACAACGCCCAAAAACCCGATGATCAATATATATATGCGTATTTGGTTTATCTAAAAAGATTTCTTCAATGTCATCGTCAATAAGAAATGGAAATAAATATAAAAATCCTGTAGTTTTGAAGCTAATATAACAGGACAACCAATCAATAAATTGAGGTTCTAAATGGTTCAATTCTTTTAGAATTATAACCTTAACCAGATCTATTTTACGATTCAAAGATTCATTTAATTTTAGTAATTTATAATCATTTAAACCATAATTATGTATTTTAAGTTTATTTTCAATCCATTTCTGAATGTTCTTGCATTCTTCATCCATATAAGGTATTTGAACTTCATAATAATTCTCAATAAATTCATCATCTTCAAAAATGTTCACATCGAACGGTCCTACTCTATAATTCTTTATTTTTATTAAAGTCCAATTTTTTTCATGCGGCTCTTCTTGAGTCTTAGAGATTCTTTCAATATCCTCTAAAATTAATTCAAATAACTTTTGTTGTTTCAAATTTTGATTTTTTCCTTTAAAAAAATTGTATTTATGAAAGAATAATGTTTTTTCAAGTGTATTAATAGATTTATTTAAGAATTTTAGATAATTCTTTTGACAGTTAATACAATTTTCAGAATAATTCCGAATACAATTTGCTTTTTCGATAAGCAATTCGTTGTATCCTTTAATTGGTTCTTTATATAAACGAGGAGTGTCATTTTCTAATGAAAAAGTATTCTTTAAGAATCTATCAATTTTTCTCTTGCAATTAATATAATTCTTACAATTGTTTCTACGTAATTTTTCTGTGTGTATAAAGTTTTCAAGATCATTATAAATATAATTAATATTATTAATAAGATCCACTAATATTTTAATTGCTCCTCGATTTAAAACGAATAGACTCGAACGAGTATTAATTTTGATTTGATTTATCTCTTTATTATTAATTTTATTTAAAATTCTTAAACAATGTCCAATACAATTTGGGTTTTCAAATATATTTTTCTCTGATATTAAAAAATTACAATTAATACAATCGCAAATTAATAAACTTTCGTCTTTTTTAACATAATGATCTTCTAACATTCTTGATTTTAAAATAAAATGAGTATCAATTTCCATCACAAATTATTTTCTTGAGTAATATTTAAACTCCAATACAGATTTTCATATATTATCCAAATTAAAAAAAAAGTTTGTATAAAATTTTTTAAATTACTCTTATTTTTAGATAAAAAGTTTGAATATAAATATAAAAAACCTTAACAACAGAATTCTTCAATCAATTAGATAACTTTATTTATTTAATAATCAAATTTCTTACAAAAGCTTATAATTTGCTCACTAGATCAATTCATTCATTAATTGATAGACTATTAAAATCGCTAAAATAACACCTACAACTATTAAAAAGCTCAAGAAAATACTTGGAATATATGAAAAGCTTGATAGTATTATGGGTAATGTGATGAAAAATGGGGCAGATGCGATTAAGATGGATATAGAATCATTACAATAAGGTATTATAAATATTTCAGCTATCCAGATTATTAATATTATAATGTAATACAAGTGCCCACCTATTTTACTTTTAAATTATGAATAGATGTAGGTTTTCTAAATGTTTTCAAGCAAATTACAGTTATACCAAATAATATAATAAACATAAATATATATCCTGAATAATATTCGAATGTTTGGACTGAATCCCTTCTAATTTTAATCAAAAATTCTAAATGCAATGGTAAAAAAGTTGAATTCCCATTATATTCAATAATAATTTTAACATCAGTGATATAAGAGGGTGTTAGGAAGCTTATATTAAAAATCCCAAGATCATTTGTTTGTAAAGTCCAGTTTTTACCAAGTATTTTAACTGAAATATTCTCTCCTTTTAATAGGAGCCCATTAGGAAGACTTAATTGAAAAATTAGATTTATTTTTGTAGAAAGTGGGTATTTTTCTTTTATTAGTGAGGTGATAATAGGTGTAGATATATTTTTAAATATTATTTTTGAATGAAAAATACTATTATTTTCTAAAAATATTTTAAACTTCAGCTGTGAATTGTTAAAATTAGTCGGATATTCCCATCTGAATATATAATCATACTTACTTATATTAAAATTCGCAATTAATGTCCAATTTTTTTGAATATCATTAAAATAGTAAATGCAAATATTTTGACCTATTATTTGGGAACCTGTCAAATTATCGAGTAGATTGATATGAAAATCGAGTTTTTTTTGGGAATTTATTGGTCTATTTAATTCAGTATTTATTAATAAAGGTCTTTTCTTTACATTAATATTTTTACTAATGATTAAATTCCTTCCTGGAAGATGAGGTACTGCTATTATTTCAATTGTATAGTTTCCAGCTTGTTTAGGAGTTGATATATTATAGATGAAATGATTCGGATAAATTTGCTCCAGACTCGCATTTCCAAATACTGAATTACAGGTTATATTTGCATCAAAATCGCAAAATACATCTAATTTAATTCTCGAATATGCATCATCTAATCCAATGTCTGTAAAAATTTCGGTGTTATTTGATATAATACAATAAAAACTCTCAGTCTCATTGTAAACATAAAACTTTAATGAGAAAATATCGGAACGGTATCTTTCAGTTTCTAAAAAATAGAAATAGAGAGTAAAATTTCCCGCTCCAGCCTCGCTCATATTAAGTAATAATTTAATTATTCCATTAGAATCTGTGTATTTTATTTGACTTATTTTTACATTATAACTTCTATCAGTCAAATTAAAATGAATTAATTTATTTTTATATTTAAAAGTCCTATTATTTATATTAAAAAATTCAAAACTCAGATTAAGTTGGTCCTGTGAGAAAATTATTTCAGGATATTGATAAATTAACTCATAATCAACAAATGCCTTTTCAAAAATCAATTTGTCATCAGATTTTTTTAAGAATGTAACCTTATTTCCCACATTAGTTTTATTATAAATGACTATTTCTAAAAATCCGTAATAATCTGTTGATATGTTTATATCATCTGGGTCAAAATAATACTTCTTAGAAACATTTACATAAGTGCCTTCAATTCTTGGGAGGCAAACACATAGATATTCATTTATATTTAAAATTCCTAAATAAATATGATCGATACTCCATCCTTCATTTAACAGCATTTTATAACTTGCATTAACGATAATACTTTCACCTACCTCCATCATGGTCTTTTCTAATGTTACATTAAAAATTTGTACATCTCCAAAAGAAGGAACATCGGCATTATTTAGAGTTATATTTTGGTTTTTGAGATATGAATCTTTAGAGTTTTGAATTGTATAAATTTGAATTATATTTACAATTGGAGTGATAAGTAGTAATGATAAGAACCCAAAAAAAATTATAAAATACTTCGAACAAGTTCTTTTAACAATCATAGATAAACCTTCTAAAAATTTTAGATATGTAATTAGAGATTCAATAATCCTGAAAATTATAATAAAAAATAAAATGAGTTATTGGACTTTTATGCTATTCAAAATATATAAAAATGATTCATGAATATTGAAACCCTCAGTTGCAACAGTTTTGAATATTTTGTGTTTATTGTCAATTTTGAAATAATGTCTAAGCTCGTCTTCTGTAATTAAATTTGCTTGATTCTGTAAATCCCACTTATTTAGACAAAATATTATTGGAATCTTATTAATTCTATCGCCTAATATTTGTTTTAATTCCGACCAGCTTTCAATATTGTCATTCAATAATTCTCTCTGGGCATCTACTACAAATATAATTCCATCAGTCCCACTTAAGACGGTGGGCCGTGTTTCAGCATAGAAATTCTGTCCTGTAGAACTCCAAATGTTTATACAGATCCTCCAGTTCCCTTTTAAAAATGTTAATTCTCCGAAATCAAAGAATAATGTTCTCCCGGCTCCAGTCTCTATTGACTTTAAGCTATCTAATTTATTATAATATTTGAACAAGTATTTTACCGAAGTGGATTTTCCCGACATTGCGGGGCCCCACCAGACCAATTTACACATTATTAAATGTTTTCCACAATCTATTATCAAAAATTACCACCTTTTGGATTAATCATATTTAATTTTAAATTATTAAAACCGAATACACAAAAGCTTAGTCTAACCCCATCTTGATTCAATAATATCACCAATATCTATTTTTAGACCAGTTCCAATACATTTTGAAAAATCAATTCCATATTCATATAATAAAAATTCCAGTAATCTTTTATGTCCAACTCCTTGATAGTCGATAGTTTTTAATAAAGTCTTATCGGATATCTGGATATTAAAGCCCAATTCCTGAAGTAATTCAATACGTGAAAGAATTGCCAGAGCTCGGTTCGCTGCTTGGACAAATTCATTGATTTTTTGTCTATATATGTTCTGTCGAATTTTTTCCTCCTCAGTTTCAAAATTCATGATAGCCTCAATTATTCCTGAGTTCTTATAATTCTTTATTTTCTTTTGTAATACTCTTTTCATTTTTTCCAGGGCTTCTTCAGTTTCAATGATAGCTTTATGAATTAAATTTTTCTCAAAATCATATTCCATTCCATTCCATTTGTAATTAGATTCAATAATCTCAAGTTTGTCTCTATTTAAATAAAGAATTATTGAGGTATTAATTTTTTTAGAAATATTTTCTATAGCTTCTCTCAAAGTTATTCTATCTTTTAAAGAGTATCCTATTACCCAACCACTGAAATTGTTTGAATTTATTTTTCTAAAAGCATGAGGAGTTGCGTTAGATGGAGATCTTATTATTATTCTGGATACATTAAAATCATTTTCCTCTTCTTGATATAACCGGATTAGTTCATCTTCCTCAATAAAATCACTCCAATATACCAGTTCATTTCTATGCGGCATCAGTTGCACTAAGCTATTGATAACTTTATCTACCTGTAATGATTCATCACCGACTACTACTATGGGCACTCTGTTAAATAATCCACGCAGAATTTTAGAAAAATTTTCTTTACCTAACATTCCTATTAAATTTTTCATCGAATAACTGGATTCCATTTTAAAGTTCACCAATTTTCATTCCATCAAAAATATTATTCAAATTCACCACAGGTTTTTCCATTTTTTTAGTCTCCTGTAAGATGCTCGTTAGCATTTTTACATACTGCGGGATTAACAACCGTAATAAACCTAATCGTTTCTGTCCCCTTGAAATGTAGGTGCTAAATATGCCCATCTCACAACTGTAAATAAAATGAGTATAATCTTTACATTCTACTAGCACATTATTTATTGGAGTTTGTTTGAGTGTTGTAATAATTTTTTTACTTGTATCAAATAATGTATAACTAAGTGCACCTTCACTTTCGATATTAGATGAATCCAAGCTAACACTTAATAAATTATAACCACCATTTAATGAAATACTTGCCATTTTCACTCCTGGGACCGTTTTTGAAAATTCAAAAATACAATCCCGCAATTTATTTGAGATCTCTTCAGTCAGATTTATGTTAATGCTGGAATAAGTGTCGCAATAGGTGCCGTCTTCTTTCACATTGAAACTATCTAATATTTGTTTTAACGCTTCTTTATCATAAGATCTTAATGGTGGTTTGAAATCACTTCCAGAACTTTGAATTGCATTGGCTATTGAGTTTAAAGTATCTTTCATCGAGAGCATTATTGCACCTAAATTAACTTTGAGCCTTGCAGTTATTGTAAGAAAGTATTCGGCTTTTCCTGGATTTCCGTATCCTCCATTTATATTAGAATTGATAGGAGCTACTAATATTTTTGCTCTTTCACCATCAATAAGTAGATAATTTAATGAATCTGAATGAAGTTGCTCCGCAACATTAAAAATTGCACTTACTATTGAACAAACTCCAAAAACTTCATTTTTGGACAACCATACACCTGCGGATTCTATTGGTTGCCCATCTCTTTGTGTTAATACAACATTTTCTACACCAGTAATTGCTTTTATTTGTCTTAAATATGACTTAATTTGTCTTAGAACGCTTTCCATTTTCTTAACCTCGTAATTCTCAAAAAGCATTGCAAATTAATTATTAGACTAGTTATTGATTTTTTAGGAAAAAATTATAAAAACTACACACACATGTGAAAAATTAATGCTTGATAATTTAAAATGCGCAAATTCATTTCTGAAATTTTTTATAAAAAACAAATAATAAATAAAAAACTTAATAACCAAATTTTGATATAAATAAAAAAATTGATAAATTTCGTTATTTTTATTTAATTCAATGGTTAAATGCTTTCCCAGACCTCTATCATATGTTTAATTGCTTTCACACGATAATCCTCGATTCTTATCCTATATATTCTAATTCGACCATATATTTTCTCTTGTAATATTCCTGCTTCAGTTAAAAATTTCAAATGATTAAATGTAGATTTATGATTAAGCTTGCTTCTTTCTACAATTTCACTTATATTTAATTCTTCTTCCTTAACCAAAATCTTGATTATTTTTACTCTGCCCTTCGATGCAAAAATATCTTCTATTCCATATTTTTTATTGACATCTTTTTCCAATAATAGCATCACATATCATCTTTTTTCTTAATCATATTATGATTCTTCTTAATTGAATATAAATATCAAAGAGAGTCATTTGAATCTGAAAAAATATCTATAATTCATTTATATTATCTAATAGAGTATTTATTAAAACCACAATTATCTTTAAATTTATGAGCAGTAAATTATTGCCCGATAAAAATAGTTTTTTAAATGATATTCCTATTTAAATCAGTATATAAAATCTTTTTAATACGGATCATATTTATTTTATGAGTTTTTATTTAATTCATTTCTGTTTTTTTCTTTATCTTGATTAATATTTTCCTTAAATTCAAAAACATTTATTGGTTGTGTTTAAATATTTATGTTGAAAAAAAAATTGGTAAAATGACAACACAAAAAAAGTCAGACAGAGATAAAAGGTCGCTAAGAAATAGGCGAGGCTCACCTGTAGTAGAAGAGGGCTTATTAATTGGTATTGCAATTGTGGGTATATTGATATTCTTAGGCATTATATTTGGATTATTTGACTGGATCAATGAGGCATTAGATTCCTTGTTTGACAATTTTAACATGATAATATTGTTTTTTCAAAATATCTGAATCTTGTTATTCTTTTTACTTACCTTTATATTATCTCATTGATTGCTATCTTTTTCCATTACATCTTCTTTTTCCATTATATCTCTCTTAAAAATAAAATTAATACTAAAAATTTACGAAAATAAGCAATAAAATTGGGAAAATAAAGATTATAATCAGTAAAATAAAGGATAAAATATTGAAATAAAAAGTATTTGAAAAAGTTAAAGATTCTTTATAACGATTTTAATCAATTTATTTACATATCTCCTGTAGTACCTCATTTTCAGTGGCACGATAGTAATTAATAGGAATTCTTGCAATTTTCGTTTGCATTGTACTTTTCTAATAATCACTTTTTCATTTTGATGAGAGTAATGAAGGACTATTTCATCAGGAGGAATAATACCATAATTATGATCATTTATCATTGAAGCCGCCATTGCTGCTATAATTTCGGGATTGTATATAGAGTCATAACCAAAAGTATCAATGATTAGAAGTCCTTCTTCAGAACATAAAATACATCCAATAATATCAGTTTCTTCAATAACTGTATTTATCGAATTCTGGACTTTATTTATATTAAAATTGACAATTTTCATCGAATTCACTTAGTAGTATTTTATTTTTCAATAAATTCACAAACTTTATTAAAAATTCATTTATAAGCTCCACTATTGCTCATTTTTGAATATTATTCTAAAAGGAGATCGTTGAGTTCTTTTTTAGAAGTTCATAAAATTTCTATGACTTTTTATACATTTTTTTGAAATCAAAAATAAATTACGATTATATTATAAAAAAAAGGAAGAAAAGGAAATAAATATGAAAAGTACAGATTTTCTAATGCTTATAGCACCTCAAAAGCCATATATAAGACCTTTTGATGTTTTTTATCCATTTTCACACCAATTAAATAATAAGAAGAATATTTTACCATTACAATATGGAGTAATGTCGATTTTAGGTGCATTAAAAGAAGAATTTGACATTGGTTTTTATGATTTAGCGCATTTTAAATATTTAAAAAAGGAATCACTTAAATCAACCATTGAAGCAGTATTAAGCAGATTCAATCCAAGAGTAGTCGGTATTCAATCCTATACTTTTAATTTTAATGCATTGAAAGAAACAGTAAAATACATCAAGAGATTTGATAAAGATATTATCACAATAGCTGGAGGACAACATGTTTCATTTTTAGATCGACATTCTATCGACGAGTGCCATAAAAAGCTGGATATCGTAGTCAGGGGTGAGGGTGAGAGGACAGTATATGAAATAGTCAAAAGAATAGTGAAGAATAAACCAATAAAAGATATTAAAGGAATAACTACTGCGGAATTCAGGACTGAAGATGCTCCACTAATGTCTGAAAGAGAATTAAATGAACTGCCATTACCTGCTTTTGAACTTATTCCTGAATGTGAAAAGCATGATAAATATATTTATTTTCCGATCAGTGTATCGAGAGGCTGTGTTTATAAATGTTTATTTTGTGTAAATCATCAATTTTGGAAGAAATGTATTCGTATAATGTCCGCAGATTCGGCAATAAGAATTTTAAAACATTTTATAGAGACTTTTGGAAAATCTAAAATAATGCTAGAGTTTTGTGATTCAATTTTACCTATAAAACTGAAAAAGTTTGAAGAATTGGTCGATAAATATGTAAAAGAAATAAATGTTCCAATCCTATTTGCACTTACTCGAGCTAATTTAACTGATGATGCTAGACTTGAGCTATTAGGACGTTTATTACAAGGAATTGGTGTGCTCTCTATAGGAATTGAAAATGCAAATGAAAAGGTATTACAATTAATGAATAAGCCAACATTTGAGACATCAATACAAGCATTAATAAATATTAGATCCCATAATTTAAAAGCGACTCCATCATGGCTGGTGGGCCATCCGGGTGAATCATTAAAAACAATGTCAGAAAATTTAGAAAAAATTCAATATTTATTTGATAAGAACTTAATCGATACTTTAATACCGTTTATATGGGTTCCATTACCGGGAACACCTCCATTTGAAGAACCTGAAAAATATTTTGTGAAAATTGTCTCATATAATTGGGATAGATACGATCGAGCGATTTTTTTACCACCTTATCATTTACTTGATACTAACAATCCAGAGAAAATAGCACTAAGCAATCTTCAAATATGGTCATATTTCTTGAGTGTAGTTTCATTATGCAATAAAAATAGTCAAAATTTTAAGTTTATTAAGAGAAAAAAGCAAATAACATTATCAAAATTTTTGAAAACTGTTCAAAATGATTATCAATATACTTTATTTAGTCCAGGAAAAGATTCCGAAT
>CAZYEE010000091.1:0-6499 GCA_964646355.1 uncultured archaeon
CTCATCATAAAATAAAATTCTAAAAATAATTTCCGAACAATTTCAAGCGAGCTTTGATTCGGTACCCTTGAATTTTATATTTGATTTAAGTATACTAAATTCCTATTCAGTGATATTATTGTAATATATTTTCCTTTAAATTTATAGGCTATGCATTCTAACATCTTAACCGCATATTACGGTACACCACCAACTGGTTTTATATTATCGTTATTTATGTAATAGTGATATGCATAAATCCTGATTCATAAAATTTCTACATTCTAAAATAATATAAATGCGTAAAAATACATATTAACCATGAAATATTTATATCGTATAGATGCCATAACATATTGATGCCTAGTATTACTTTTTCAGTAGATGTGGAGTTATATAAAAGAATGAAAAAACATCATGAAATAAAATGGAGCGAAATATTACGAAGATCAATTATCGAATATTTGAAAAAGTTAGAGGGAAAAGAAATCATAACAGTAGAAGAATTAAGAGCAGAATTAAACAATGAATTACTCCAATTAATAAATGAATTGGATATAAAAAAGGAGATCGAGTATTATCGAACGATAAAACAATTAGAAATGGAAAGATTAAAAAGATTAACCGAATTAAGAAATAATTTATAATAAATAGAAGTAATGAAATAAATAATGAAATAAATATAATTTAAATTCTTGAAGTGTTTTAAAAATTTTCTATAATATAATTGGTTATGAATTTTTGTCCATATTTTTTGATTTCCTTCTTTGGTTTAAGTTCCAGAAGTTTTTCTATGTTTATTAAGTCATTAACCCAGATTCCATTGTAGAATTGATTTCTATCATAATATCTTCCAATACCATAATTTTCAACACCCTTTTTCAAAAAAAAGTCTTCTTTAAATTTCTCTCTAGTTGTGTATAAGAATACAGATTTATAACCAATTGTTTCAGAGACTGTTGAGTATCCAGTTTTTCCGACAACAATTGAACACGCAATATAATCTTGAGTTTCAACATCATATTTTGGTATTTCTTTAAATAATCCAGGTAAATTCATATTTTCTTTCAGTTTGAGAAATCTATTGGTTAAAAAAACTATATCTTGCCTATTTAAACATAATTCATTAATTTTTTCGTACCAATTTTCAATAAAATTTGATTGATGCCCTCCAAATTGTATAAATACTATGTTTTTATCAGGATTAATATTTAAAAGTTTATAAATTTGATTTTTAGTCCTTGTTAACTTCCTAAATACAAGCGGAACATCAATTTTCTCACTAAAATAATCCATTTTAAAATGAAAGGGGAGTCGAAATAATAGTGTTGCTTTGGTATAATCAGTCTTCATTCTATCTAGAATCGGATCATTTTTTTCCATGAATTCACTATATATATCATACCAGGTAAAATTGCTGATTCCAATAGAATGGATCCCGCATTCATCTGCGATTTTGAAAGCTAAAGGTTCAATATCAGAAATAATTAAATCGCAATTGGATTTCTTTATAAATTTAATTTCATTTTCTAATATTTTATTATAACGAGAATAATATTTTTGAATAAACGCTATAGATTCAGACTTATTAAGAGTCAATTTTTCAGGATGATGAAAAATTCGTATGGTCTCAAAATTTGGAATATATTTAACTTTATTTGTTTTAAAAGAGTTATTAATAAGCCAATCTGGTAAATTAGCACGAATAACTATTTCAATATCATGTTTTAATAATTCATTTAAAACAGCGAATATGCGAGTTGCATGTCCAAATCCATGTGAACTGATATAACAACCTATTTTCAATTTTCTTCTCTAGAAAAAATTTTTGATAATTTAATAAAATTTTATTCACTATTTAATATAAATATTATAAGAACATAATAATAGTAGAGGTTTCACGCTTATTAATTAATTTAATAAATTTTTTGCTAGCCATATTTCACCCTCGACAAAATTGAAGGGATAAATAATCCCTTCTTAACTCTTATTTTTACAATCTCTCAAATTTTGATATTGAAATCTGTATTATTATTAATTAATTTATTATTTGACATTATCACATCGCTTTTTTGTCGGGTCATAAACTCAAAAAAATTCTTATAATGCTCTCATCAATTTCCAAATCTTTTAATCGGTTAAATTCTTTAATTATAATTGGGAATACAAATTTTCGAGTAAGTCTTTGTATTATTTTAGTACCAGCTAATTGTTTAAGAGTAGATATGAACTCAATTAATAAGATTTCGAGCCCATCCTTTAACTCTTGTTTATTTATATTAGTTGGATCCAAATTAGTAATATCCCAACCTGTCTTAGGATGATATTCGATTTGATCAAGTGATTTTGGTATTTTTTCATTTTTTACATTAATCATTTTATATTGTAATTTAGCTAAAGTCTGTTCACTTGGTATAAATTTTAAAATTCTACCTAAAGCAAGATAAAATTGCTGATATATCTGTAATAAATCCATTTTTTGTGCAATTACTAAACTAACATTATCTACTTGTTCCCAATTTTGGACTAATTCATCTAGTATTTCTTCAAATTCACCTTCAAACTGTGATATATTTCCATTCCATTTAGAAGCAAAATCCTTTTCGTCTTTATATCCAAAATGATGTAGAAAATTTTGACGAATTACATTAACTTGTTTTTTCAAAATATCTACGTTATCAGATCTATCTGCAGCTATAATATATAGAATTTCTTTCATATCGACATATACCCATCTAAAACCTGACATATCAATAGATTCGATACCTTTAATCTCTACATCATCCCCTCTACCATGTCTAGAAAGCTCAACCTCGCTAAACGCGTATAGCCCACTTAAAAATGAACTTAATAGGTCCGGATTAGTTTGCAAGGAACTATAGGATCTATGAAGTAAGCAAATTCCTCTTAATTTTTCCACTATCCAAATTTCTCTAATCATTTTTAGCGATACCATCCATTAATTGATGATATTTTATAGTAGTTTATAGTATAAATTCATTATTTTTATTATTTTTTGAATCTTTCTTATCAAAATTATGACATTTTCATTAATATTAATTATTAATAATTTTTTAATTTGTTTAAAGGAATTTTATTTTAAAGATTTACTTGAGAACGTTTTTGATAGTAAAATTATAGAAGTTTTTTTATGTAATCTTCTTTATAAAAAACAGTTTTTAAAAATTATTTATTTAAAAAAAGTAATAAAATAATTAATTTGTTAGACAATTTATCTATTTCTAATGATTAAAGTATTATATTAAAAAAATAGTTTGAGAAAATTTAAGATGAGATTAAATTAAATAAATTGTTATAAATCAATACCATTTTTGTTTAGTTCTTTTTTCTACTCTGAAAATAAAGAATTATCAGAATTTATAAAATTAATTAGATTTTCGCTGAACTGAAATATAATTGATTATTTAATTGAATTCAAATTTTTATTTATGTTTCTTTTTAATTAAAATTATGGTAATGGAGATCACCACAGAAATTCCAGTAATTATTAGAATTATCAGGAAAATTTGTGCCATTGTTATGGAAGGCGTCTGCTCTTCAATAAGATACTCTTTCATTGGGCCGACAACTTCTAATTGCTTAATTTTATTCCAAAGATCCCATATATTTTTTGGATTTGATTCGCTATCTCTCAAGCCCCATGACAGTGTATAATTTTCAAAACCCACACTCGTCGCAAAATCATGCATAGAAATCCAACATATTGCTCTAATATCCATATTACTTGTTATATTTATGAAATACGATAAAAATCTCGCTTGTTCATCCTTACTACTATTATAATCCGATCCAGATGGCCAACCTATCTCCGTAAACCATATCGGCTTTGAAATATAATTTGTTAAATTTTGATAATACGTTATTGGTATATCCTCTGGATTTTTATATATTTTAAATGGATATGAATTAATTCCCACCATATCTAAATATTTGCATTTATTATACTGCTTGAGAATCCATAAACGATTTTGTGTCCATGGCGTCCAATCCGAAATATTTATTATTAATTGTGTTAATGAAATTGTCGCCCCTATTACTAAAGATTTTGGTATATTTGGATCCATCTTTATTTTCTGAGCAACTTTATTTATTCCATCTAAATATTCAAGCAATGTTTGGTTATTTTCAAGCTCGTAAATTTGATTAATCTCATTTCCTAACCAAAGTATTTCCGGACCAGGTGTTAACTTGCAAAAACTTATTAAAGCATCACTAACTTGATTTATAAATTCAGAATCATTAAATTTAAGATTAGGATCCATTCCCTCTTTTAATAATGGTCTAATATGCCATGCACTTTCTGATGTATTAAGAAAATATTCTCCAATTTTAATATAAACCATAGGCTGCCATTTAAGAACGTTTTTATAATATTCAAACTGAGATACCGGCATATCAGATGAAGCAGTTGTCCAATTTATTGCAGGCCACCGAGGATAAAGCTCAATTACTGATTTGCCTAATTCATAAGCGTCTTCTAGATTCCTCTCAAATTCCTCCCCTGAAACACTTCCATTATTAAAATTTCTCGGATATGGATTCATTCCCATTAAAAATCTCCGACTTTTTAGTACCACATCATAAGAACTGCTCTTTAATATTAATTTAATATCTAACATAATATTATCATCATTTCCACTAATATCCTGACCATCCTCTATCATATGAACTCTATAACCGTTTAATTTTATTATACTAAATAACTCGCCCATTATAATTGAACTAATTATCAATATCCTCAATATTTGATAAATTTCTTTTTTTCTAAATTGAAAATTATTTTCAGTTCTCTTTTTTACCATTTTCTCTACCTTCTTGAAAAATTTATTAAATTCCTATCTTAAATAAGATTTTAACTTTACTATTTATTAACATCCTTTCTTAGTCTTAAATCTTTTTGTCTAATCCATTAATCTCTACATTATTTCCACTCTATTCTTAGACCAACTATTATTTTTAATTATAAATGATTAATATTATTAAAGACAGCTTAAAATTCCGTGAAATTTATAAAATTTCAATAAATCATATATACAAACTAAAAGGAGTATTTGAGATGAATCCACGGTATTTTTCGATAGTAGGATATTCAGGATCAGGAAAGACATACCTAATTGAGAAAATCATTAAATATTTAAAGAAAAAGGATTATCATGTAGGGATAATAAAATCAATGCATCATCCTGGCTTTGGAATTGATATTAAAAATAAAGATACCACAAGATATGGTGAAGCTGGAGCCGATTTAATTGCATATAAAGCTCCCGAATCTGGTGGTATTGTATATCGTCAAATAAATACACAAAATAAATTATTAAAATTAATGGAAGCAGATGTTGATTTTATAATAATGGAAGGTTTTAACGATTTAAAATTTGTGCCGCAATTTGCATTAATTAAGAATCTTGAGGATATAGACCGATTTGTAACAAAAAGTACAATCGGAATCTATAGCAATACAATAGACATTAAAAATCATGAACTATATATTGATTTAGAACAAGTTCCAGCTCTTATTGAGAAATTTGCATACCCAAATATCCCTTTATTAAATTGTAGAAAATGCGGATTAAGTGGTTGCGTTGAATTTTATTATAAATTCTTAAAGGGTGAAATAGAATTAAAAAAATGCGTGATCAATCAAGTAAAAAATATAAAAATTTATATTAATAACAAATTAATTCCATTAAATCATTTTACTTCTGGACTTACTAAAAATATAATAAATGGGTTAGTAAAATCACTGACAATTCCAGAAGAGACCATTAAAAATGTAGAAATTCAAATTAATTATTAAAAAGTAAAATTTTGTCTTTAAAAAATTAAAATTACAGATATAGCATTCAGATATAACATCTTAAATATTGTGAATAGCATGCTTTTTCTTTATTTTTAATCATCCTCAAATGTTTCTTTTGGTTTCGGTGGCGGGGCATAGGTTCTTTCGTTGGTTTGATCGATAATATCATCAATTCTGAGAATTAACATAGCTACCTCTGTAGCAGCTGTAATTGCATGAAATTTTGCTCTGAAAGAATCAATGATCCCGTGATCTAACATATTATCTATTTTTAATGACTTTAAGTTAATACCAATGTATTTTCCCTTATCTTTTTTATTATGAGCCGCTCTTAACTCAGTTAATAAATCGATTATGTTAAGTCCAGCAGTTTCAATCAGCGTTTTTGGAATTACTTCAAGAGAATCAGCAAAAGCTTTAATGGCAATTTGTTTTTTACCTGGGATTGAGCTGGCTTTTAGTCGAATGTAATTGGCGAGTTCTAATTCGGTAGCACCTCCACCGGGTAAAATCTTCTCCTCCTCGATTGCGTATTTAACTACGGATAGCGCATCAATAATCCTTCGCTCCAGCTCATATCCAACATTTTTAATTCCAGCTCTTAATAATATGCATATTGCTTTCGGGTTTTTACAGCCTTCAATAAAAATAACTCTCTTTTTTCCTACCTTTCTTTCCTCAACTAGTTTTGCATATCCT
>CAZYEE010000091.1:6509-13019 GCA_964646355.1 uncultured archaeon
CAATTTTGTGATTAATTTAGCACCTACAGCCTTCTGGGTGGCATAAAATTGGTCGCGATGAACAAATCTGGCAGCCAAGATATTTGCATTTGCAAGTAATCGCTGGGCTTTTTCCGATATATCTCGACGAAAAAATGCGACATTTACACCTGTTTCTTTCATTTTATTTATATAACGTATTAAAATCCGCTCATCCGCCGTTTTATATGATTTTATTTGTAGAACATTATCCAAATATATTTTTGGCTTAAATGGATGAACTTTTTTATGTTCAAGGCTTGGTTCAATCATTGCTATTTTTGCTTCTTCGACTCTTTTGGGCATTGATTCAGAAACTATTTCCTTATTGATTACCATGCCTCTGATCAATCTACTGTCACGGATAGACCCGCCTCTAATTGCTAAATTAAAGATATTTTTTAGATCAACAAATCTTTTACCATCAGGCTTAGTCTCAAGGATAGAAAATACAGCATTTACGACTAGATTAGCTAAATATTCTTCATTTTCTTTCTGAAATTTTGAATCTAAGGCTGTTAAAACTAATTTTTTCAAGATATCTTTATTGGTATATTTTATATTTATTGCATTCTTATTCAATAGATCTTTAGCCCATTGAAGTGCTATTTTATATCCTTCAATAATATCATTTGGATGTATTTTATCTTCAAGTAGATGGAATGCATGTCTTAATAATTCACCTGCGAATATTACAGCAGTCTTACTACCATCCCCAGCCTCATAATCTTGACTTCTTACCAGATTATCCAAGATCCGTGCAACAGGGTGTTGAACGTCAAAATTTTTTACAATAGTCGAACCATCATTCGTAATAATAATATCACCAACGGGATCGAGAATCATCTTGTCTAATCCAAATGGGCCAAAAGAAGTTCTTATAACCTCAGCCATTAGGACAGCAGCAACAATATTTGTATGTAATGCATCTTCCTTGTTCATACGCTTGAATTCTGATTCTAGCAGCTTCATAGGACGTTCTGATAAACTCATCGTAAAATTCCCTGGATAAAATTGATTGTAATTAATTTATTATTCAGTAATAATTATACATTGATTAATTTTATTTTTTACTCAAAAATTGAAAAATAATATTATAAGAACCCCTAAAAATAATAAAATTAAGGAAAAAAATGGGAAAATACGAGAATAAAATTAAAAATGATCTATTATTATGTATTTTTGTTCTGTTCCAATACTGAATATTTGAAACTTTTTTCCTTTAGGAGTTTTACAATCAAGCTCTAATAATGGAAATAGATAGATTGGGTATTTAGGTTCTTCTAGAGGATCTTTTTGCTTCTCTTTAAAAATCTTTTTAGTTTGTGAAATTAATTTATCGATCGTTTTATCATAATAACCTAATTGGGGTTCAATCTCTTTTCTATTCAATTTTTTAATGTCAGTTATTTTTATTCCTTCTACCTCTTCAATTCCAATTTCGCTGATTCTTTCACCGAGATACTTTTCATATTCTTTTTTAAAGATTAGATAAGGGATGAGATCACCAGATTTCTGTTTAAAAGGAACAGGTAATTCTTGATATTTATAAAATACGCCGTAGCCACCACATTGATCACAGCGCCACATCCCCTGACTTTTACAATCACCACATGGAATTTTACCTACTCCGCCACATTTAGGACATGTTAATTTTCCTGTACCACCCAAACATTTAGGACAGTTTAATTTAATTATTTTAGTAGTTTTTTCTAAGTTTTCTCCTTTTAATACTCTAATTTTCGCTTCTATTTTCCCACTGCCATCACAGTTTGAACATTTTATACTTCCGGTACCCCCACAATTATTGCATTTAACAAATTTTTCACCTTTGCAGGTCTTACAAACAATTACACCTTTTCCTCCACATTTATCACATTGTTCGGTCTCTAGAGTTTTTATCATTGGAACTAATTCATTACCTTTCCATTTTGAAGGGTCTATTTTCGCTGAAGCTGGAAAATCATAAAAGGTAATATGTTGAACTTTTTTTGCGTCGACCCTAAAGGATTTACCCTTAATTTCATCTATAGCCTTCCTTTTTGCCTGGAAAAAGCAAATTACATATTTATCATGCCCAATAACAGTTTCAGCGATTGAAATTTGGGATTTTTGAAAAGTCACCTTTTTTATTTTAAATTGTTTTTCTAATTTTGCAACTGGTGTTTCATCCACCCACCGCTTGAAAACATCATCTAAATTTGGAGTTTTTAATTTTGCCAATTTTTCATTACCTCGAAAAAAAAAATCTATAAATCTACTAATCAATTTTTATGTTTAAATTAAATAATTTTATTTTCTTTTTGTTAAAAATTTTGATTTTAAATATTATGTAAATTCATTTTAAATATATATTTTGAAGCAAAAAAGTATTATAAAATATCCGATTTTTAAAGAATTGATGATAAACATTAAAAATTTCATTACAAAAAAGCAGCTTATCATTTTAATAACAACAATAATTCTTACAATTTGTTATTATTTTATGGCATTATATTATGTTCGGATTTCGACAGACCGCAAAAATATCGTTTTCTTTTATATAATATTTGGAAGCTTATTTGGGGACTCAATTTGGCTTGATTTCTGGCAATACATTTATCAATTTCTATTAGCGTTCATATTGTTTTTTGTAGTTCCAATTTTGATCATTAAATATTACTTTAAAGAGGATCTTAAGAAATATGCATTTCAATGGGGTAATAAAAAATTTAACTTAATTTGGACTATTATTGGAATATGCATTGCACCAATTTTCTTATTTAATAATGATCCATCATTGTTACATGAATATCCGCTAACAAGACTTGTTTTAGATAATATTGGACTTTTCATAATTTATAATGCTATGTATATCTTTTATTACATAGGATATGAATTCATTTACAGGGCGTATTTACAATTTGGACTTATCAATAAAAATACAAAAAAGGAACTGATTGTCATAATTTCAATTCAAACAATTATTACTACATTATTTCATATAGGAAAACCACTTACAGAAATTGTTGCAGCTGCACTAGTGGGCCCATTATTTGGTTATTTAACATTAAAAGGTAAATCATTTGTTTGGCCAGTTCTTATTTTTCATTCACTCATAGGTATAATACAAAATATAGCTCCTTTTATCTGGCTATGATAGAATTAATTTTAAAAAGATTAATATAAGTACAAGGAATATTGTGAATTATCACAAAATTCATTTTTTTCAATTAGGGTGTTTCTAAGATGGTAATAGATTTTGGCAATGGTATAGATAAAGTGAAGATTAAGATTCTAACAAATAATATGGTAGATATGACACTTCAAACGGATCCAGTATTTGCAAGTATGGTTAAACAACCAACTAGAGAGGTTGCTTCAGCTACTGCTGAACATGGGCTCTCAATGCATATATCTACAGGTGATATGAATATTCTTTATGATTTCGGAGGACTTGCCTTTACGATTCTTAATAATTTGGAGATTTTTAAAATAGATCCAAAATCATATTCAAGGATGATATTAAGTCATGGACACTTCGATCATTTTGGAGCTATATATAAACTATTTCCTGAGCTATCAAGTGGAAGTGAATTCATAGTATCCCCTGATGCATTTTATCAAAAGTTTGGATATATATCAGAAAAAGATGATATCATTAATTTACAGGATTTGACTGAAAATTTCAAAAAATATAAGAAAGAGGGAAAATTAGCTTTATTACCTCAATTAAAGAAGAATATTGTTGAAAAATTATGCACCGAAAATCAAATTAAACTAAATTTAACCAATAATCCGATAAAATTGTGTGATGGAATCTATACATCAGGACAAATTGAAATCTTTGACAAATCTGAACTTACTAAAAATTTATTCATTAAAATTGATAAAAGTAATTTCAAAGAAGATACTTTTAGAGATGAAATAGCAATATATATACATATTAAGGATAAAGGATTAGTTATATTAACAGGATGTGGACATACAGGAATAATTAACACAATAAAACACGGACAAAAAATTTCTGGTATCGATAAAATCTATGCAGTTATAGGTGGATTTCATCTAAATTGGTCTAATGATAATCAAATACAGAAAATAATTGATATATTGGAAGAATATAATCCGAAACTTATTTGTGGAATGCATTGTACAGGATTTAGATTTAATGCAAAATTAAAAGAAAGACTTCCTGATAAAATGAGTCTAGGAGCTGTAGGAACAGAATTCTATCTATAATTGATGGAAATTTTTCTATTTTTCCATTTATAATATCCATATTTATTATTTACTCATATCCAATAAGAAGTTTTTATTTCTTTTGAATTTACTTAATTTATATAAAATTGTAGTTAAACAAATTAGAAATAATATTAAGCAAAATTAAAAATGTTATTTTAAAATCGTTTATCATTTAAAATTATTATATCATTTTGCCTCTTAACCAAGCATCTGAAATAAGCACACGGTATAATTTGATAGCATCTTGATCATCAGTTTTTATTCCTAAAACATCTGCTCCAGAAGCTGCGATAAATATTTCTTCTCCATCTCTATCTACACCCCATCTATCTCCGAGCTCATAATTACGAATTTTAAAACCCTGGTTTTGAAGATTTGTGAGGATTTCATAATGTTGAGATGATTGTAAATCAATGGAGGTGGCGATTCTAACTTGAATATTATAATTAAGAGGGCTAAAATCTATGCTTTTTAAATCAATAATTGATGGAGTTATGAGAAGAATACTTGATTTTGTTTTTGTAACCATATCATTGATTTGTTTAATAAATTCATCTCTTCCAATTATAATTTGTTGCCCTACATTATATTTTTTAATTTCATTTTCCAAATTTTCAAGTTTGGAAGATAGTTCGTTGATTTCATTCCTTAGATTACTATTCTCAACTTCTAATTTAAGTGCTTTTTCTTCCATTTGCTTAAAATCGTCCATTAATTTATTTAATTTATCTTCTTTTTCAACTAATTCAGCATCTTTTTCTGTAAGTTCGTTTTCTAATTTTTTCACTCGATCAATATAATTTTGTAATTGAAGATTTAATTTTTCAAAGGTAGTGATATTATTTGATTTATATGTTTCTAATTCCCTAATCTTTTTCTCCATTTCTTTAATTTGGATTTCCTTTTTATTAAGTTCTTCTCTTCGTTCCTTTAATAAGATATTGAGTTCATTTAAATTCTTTTCCAAAACGAATTTTTCATCGCCCACATTTTTTAATTGTTGTTTAAGATCGGAGATCACCGTCTCTTTTTCAATTAATTGATTGCTCATATATGCCATCTTAGTTTCAGCAGAGCCAATGAATTTCTCCTTTGCAAGCATTTGAGAGACCAAATCTTTGTTATGTTGAATAATTTTATTATAATCGGCTTCTAATTGATTTAGCTTATCTAATAATTCTTTATTTTTGTCTAACTGATAAGATAATCTTGATTTAATATCAGAATTTTCTTCTTGTAATTCAGAATATTTCAATTTCAAGTCTTCAAGCTCTTTTGTTTTATTTTCAAGCTTTACTTCTACTAGTTTAATATCTCTTTCCAGTTTTTTGATGATTCGATCTTGTAACTCAAGAGTTTCTCGAATCTGTGTTTTTGGCATGATCAACACGATAAATTTTTTAATTATTATTGAGTATGATTAATTAACTCAATGAAATTTAAATGATATTAACGAAATTTAACCAACAATAGATCTATAAAAATCATATTTACATTGAGTTATCATATATCTTATTAAAGAAATTATAGTATTTA
Organism: uncultured archaeon; assembly: GCA_964646355.1. Classification (GTDB taxonomy): domain Archaea; phylum Asgardarchaeota; class Lokiarchaeia; order Helarchaeales; family HEL-GB-B; genus HEL-GB-B. Next base: position 12,288 of record CAZYEE010000091.1, read on the forward strand.
ATAGTTTGAATTTTAACAATGGTAATAATATTAAATTCATGAATTTATTATTTTAAACTATTTTTGTTTTCATAATATTAGTAAATAATTTAATATTTCTAAATCAAATGAATGTAGATTATAACAGATCGGAAAGTTAATGATGAAACATTTAAAGATCATTTAAACAAAATAATATAGGTTCAATAGGAATAATAGTTTATAAAAAAATAATAGAAGTTTATAAAAAAATAATAGAACAATTTGATTTATAAGCATAAGAGGACACGTATAGATTATATAATAACGATAAGATACAAAAAGATAGAAAAAAAATAAATATTTTATTATAATGGTAGAGTAAAACTATTCAATGAAACTATATCTTTTTTGCTGGTCTTAGTAATTTTAGTTTATATATTAAGATAATAGTTATTATCGGAATGATAGTAAATATAATATTATTATAGATCCCTACAAATTGAGGAAGGGAGGTAGATACACCAGTAGGTATTAAATCATTATAATTTAAGATCAAAAGTCCATTTGAGCATGCAAAATATACATAGCCTATTGCGACATCGAGTCCATAGCCTCTAGCATTGTTTGTATTCATTTTTCTTCCGAGGCTCAAGGTGGAGCCATCAAATTTTAAAGACACGAGTCCGTCCGTATAATCTGCAATAATAATAATTCCACTGGAACAATAGATAGCATTTACATCGCTTGTAATTTCAAGAGAGGTAATTAATG
>CAZYEE010000092.1:0-6961 GCA_964646355.1 uncultured archaeon
TATTATCGGATTATAATCGTTATTTCCAGGATTTTGAGATACACTGATAGGTGTATTAAAATTTCCTCCTGAATTATTCACATACATTATTTCTGTATCTAGGGAAGTTTGTTCATAACAGATATGAACTGTGTTAAGATCATCAAGCGTTATCTTGACATTTTGTTGTTGCAGATCATCGTCTGTAATCTGAACTGTAGTCCATTTATTATTGCTAAAATTCGCATAAAAAACCTCTCTATCCGAGCCGGGCGATGTTTCTTTTGAATATACCACATGAATGTTATTTTTAGAATCAATGCATGCATCAAAATCTGTTATATTTAATGATTTATTGTCAAGATTTGAAAAATCCAGTGCATTCGTTAATTCATAGCTTACATCAGGTGGTAGGTAATTTTGATATAATTTACTGTTGTGATTTATTATATAGTCCGACTTTTTCCATATATGTAAATATAGATGATCTACATCCTCTGGATTCTGAAATAATGCTCTAATGCTTGAATTGTCTATAACCTCATCTTTTGGTTTTAATAGCTCTAACTTATTTAATGGATTTGAAAAATTTACCGTTAAATTCACTAATTCTTTCAATCCTCGCCATGAAGGTTCATAATCCAATAATGTATAGATAAGTTTTGAAGGTGGTTTAAACTCTACAAATTCACTGTCCATATAACTATAATTTAAAAATTTGCAATTTGCCAAATATATTTCCATCGTTGAGTAAATTTCATGGGCTATTCCTAATGAGGTCGAATTTATCTTTTGTACATTAAATAAATTAAGGATATCTAAAGTAAAATTATTTGGTGCACTAAAATTATAATAGTGAGGATACTCCAGCTGGATTATTAGCTCTTTTTGTATCTCTTCACTAACAACATTGTAAATTAGCCAACCTAAACTTGCATATTCTGCCGAATTTATTACAGTATCAGTAAATACATCACCTAAACCTTTAGGCATTGTATTTCTAAACAATTCTGTAAAATAATTGAAATTTACCATTCCTGAATAATTTCCTCCAAATATATACAATAGCATATCCGCATAAAAATTGGTGGTTTCATATGGAAATCTGCCCCTGTGCATGAACGGAAATTTACCTAAATAATCCAAGTTTTGAATCCCAAAGGCAACTTTCACGTCGTTTACTATGAATTTACTATGTTTTAATACAAGCTCTGGATCTATAACAGACATGGTAGTTATTCCTAAATAATAGTCAACTTTTGATATATTATAATAATCAAAAATATCCGGCGTTCTTTTTTCCCTCATTGCAATAAAGAATACTATGTATTTCCCATTATATTCAGGTGCTGTTAATGTCAGACCGAAGTCTAACGATGACCAATTGATAATTCCATTGATTGATAAATTTCCATATCTATCTACATTTAGACTAACTTGCTCTATATACTTACCAGTATGATTATAGGTCTCTAAATTAGAACTAATCATAGTTTCAGTATTATCATCATTATTGTAATGCTCAAGGGATCTATTATAACCTAATAAGGTGTTTGGAATATTGAATATCCCGACTGGTAAAATCATCGTAGAAACTAGTAAAATAATCATTATTTTATAAAAATTGAGCTTTAATTTAGTCATAAATATTAATCCTCTTTTATTTATTAAAAGTATTAATAAAATCTATTTATTTTATTGTTGATTAATTCATGATTTTCTGTATAAATATCTTACCTTTTTCTTGAAAAATTCAGTATTTAATCACTCTTCAATTTATGTCCTAATTTAAAACTCTAACCTCTGTTTTCTTAAAGATCGAATTCAAATTGAATCATGATTTATGATTAATATATAAAAATAGAAAAAAAAGTGAATTTATTACTTAATTTTAAATCTGGCATTTATTTTTTAAAGTTGATATTCGTTTTTTTGGATTTACAAAGAAACAATAGTGCAAAAAGGCCCATTATGATAAAAATCAATTCAAATCCTGGAATATATGCTGAGGTGGTCGTTGTTTGTGGAACATTTATTTTAAATTTTACAAGAAATGCATCATAATCACCGTCTTTTGTATTGTTAGTAGAACCACATGAATAAATGTAATTATCGTTTGAGATATCAATTCCAGTAACTCTTTCTTCATTAACTGAACCCCATAACTTTCCCAAAGTTAGAGTTTCATTCGACCAATATTTCAGGACCGCTAAATCCTTGTTTCCAGCACCATAACTTTCAGTACTACCAGCAATATAAATATTACCAGAATTATCTACATCTATTTCGTTTCCAACATCTTGATTAATTCCACCCCACGAAATATTGTTTAGTAATATCCCATCAGTTGAAAATTTAACTAATGCTGCGTCTCCTAAACCACTACTATAACTTTCAGTAGTACCAGCAACGTATATATTCCCGTCATTTCCTATTATCAAATCTTCTCCTATATCGTATTCAGAACCACCCCATGTTTTATTCCAAATTATGTTTCCATCAGAATCAAATTTTAAAATAGCCATATCAGTGGAACCATTATATCCATAACTTGCTGTAAAACCTGTTACATAGAAATATCCGTTTGAATCTTCTACTATACCATTAGCTCCATCTGTTCCAGTGCCACCCCATGTAACATTCCAAACTTTAGTTCCATTATCATAAAATTTAACTAAAGAAAAATCATAGATTCCTAACGAATAGCTTAGTGTCCATCCACAAGTATAAAGCATATTATCTGTCCCCTTTATTATATCCATGCCATAATCTATATTAGGGCCTCCCCAAGTAGTATTCCATGCTATTGTTCCATTTGAGAATATTTTTATTAAAACAAGATTCGAATTTCCAACTTTAAAACTAGATGTATAGCCTATTACATATAAATTTCCATTTGAATCAAAGATCATCTTTTTTCCAGTTTCATCACCTACCCCACCCCAAGTAATATTCCAAATTTTGGTCCCATTTGGATGATATTTTACTAATACAATATCAGCATTACCTGCACCGTAGCTATAGGTACGACCAATAAGATAAATTTTTCCATCAGGAGCAATTTTCAAATCACATCCGTAGTCACCGTTTGGCCCTCCCCATGTTAGATTCCATTCTTCAGAAAAATATATTTTAGTATTTATCTGGACCTCATCATTAGGTTTGGATATCTCGCATTGTAATAATATTATTGCAATAATAAAGGTTGTTAATAAAAAAACAGTAAATATTATTGCGCTCAACATTTTATGCTTAAATACTAACTTTTTCATATTATTTACCAAAATTTATTTGTAATTTTTTATCTACTTTTTAAACAAATAGAGATTTATTATTTCTTAAATTAATTTATAATTTTTCTCCTAAATTTGACTATATAAACATTTAGGGAGTTTGAAAGAAATTATTTTAATTAGAAAATCTAAAATTAGAAAATTAGAATTAACTAACGTTGAAAAATTAATATTTCATAATTTTTTATGTTGAACTATTAAGAAAAACCTCAATTTATTTGGATTTTATATAGTTAAGAACTAGAAAAGAGAAATCTAAAATATATTACTAAAAAATTATTATTACTAAAAAATTGGAAAAATCTTAGATATTTAATAAATTGGTTTGGAAATTTAGGTATTATTATCATCATATATATTATGGTTTTTTAAGGTAATTTCCAATTTATATATATTCAAGAGGGTATGACTTCTTAAACTAATCAAAACTGTTGGAATAGATCATAGTAAAGCATATCTGATGATTTTTTTAATAGAAAAACGATTATTTAATAGACTTGCAATCTAATTCTTAGTTATAATATCACTTTATATCATCTTTTTCTCCCAACAGGACATACACTAACACATATTCCACAATGAAAAGCATGCCAGTTCATAGCCCTGTTAATCAAAAACTGAACCCATTATGATCTGTGGGAAGAGCTGCAAGATCTTTATACATATATAATGCGCATCGAATCCATCTTCTTTTTATTTTACCATTTTTATAATACATTGCTTTAGATGGGCATGCTCTAATACATTTTCCACATTTCTCATAATCCATAGGACATGGATTTTTTTCAAGTGGTTTATCAGGTTCTATTTCTGCAGTGGTAATTACCATTTCTAAACGAACTCTGGGCCCATATTCAGGAGTTATTAGAAGGTCAGAAAGACCGATATGTCCTAATCCTGCTGCCACAGCAGCATGCTTTACTGAAATGTCTCCCCTTAATGGATTAAATATCTGTGGCTCAAAAGTTATGGGCACTGATAAATAACCCAAATCTTCTAAATACCTACACAATTTCATGCTTATCTGTGTTATTTGAGTGTCCAAATATACTTTATTCCAATCATAAGCACTTCGAGTAAATGGGAGTCCGTTTAAAGGTCCATCAAGCAGCTTTAATGCAAAAACAATGGCACTTTTTGCACCTGGAAGCCAATCTTCTGCCTTGTGCCCACTTTTTTCATTTTCATTAATTATATCGGTATTTGTAAAGCCAATTAGATCAGAACCCAATTTTTTCATTAAAGATACTATCTCTTCTTTAAGTTTCATTTCATAACCTTCTTATAATCCTTTAATAACCTAATTGTCATGCATTTTTACTTCAGATTTTAAAACTGTATCTATGTTGATATGTCATTTTATTAAAATTTTGTAATAAATCATTTTACTTTTAAAAAATAAAACAAATAAAAATTATTCATTATAAATGATTTTAGATATATAATATCATGTAAACTATATAAAATATTAAAATTTCAAAACCTATAATCCAATAAATGCATTGTGGTGTTTATATGGGCTATCCCTATCAACCTGATTGGTGGTACAAGTATTTTTGGTTTATTAAAATTGATGCTACAAATCTGGCAGATCCGACAATAGCTGCGACAGTACCTACATTAATATTTATGGATATTATAATAATTATCTTATCTATTTTTACCTTTTATCATTCATATAAAACCTATGGACTCTGGAAATCGGCATTATTTTTAATTGGCTCTTTTTTTTATACGGGTTTAGAAGAAATAACATGGATGACCATTGGATATTTTGTTCCCACATTTAGAACCTATCAATTTAATTATTACAAAGCTGGATTCATGTGGTTTCTGTGTATTCCTGTCGCTACATGTCTAGGATGGTATTTCATCGCCTACGGATGTTATTATATTGCTGAAAAAATCTTTGTAAAATGGCAAAATTCTAATTGGGGACTAATCAAAACGGCAGCAGTAGCAGGACTTTTAGCAATGAATATCGATCTAATGGTTGATCCGTTTGCGGTTCGTAATGAACAGTGGTATTGGTTAGCTGCGCAGAATGAGACCATCTGGATCCTAGGCATTCCATATACCAATTTTGTTGGGTGGTTCCTATTAATCTTTATTTTTGCGATATTTTGGCAGAAAGTAACCGATTCTAGAGATAAATATGGAACAGTCAAATCAACGATAATATTTGCAGTAGGACTTATTGGAATATTGTTATTAACTATCCTAATTATATTTGTAGTAGCAGTGGTCTTCTCACCGTTCAATGGGACCATAATTGGATTTCTATAGGAGGATGAAAAAATGAAGCGTGATTATTTTCCGTTAATCCCGTTATTGTTTTTTATTGCATTTATGATGTTATTAGGTAATTCTATTTACATGACAGGAATGGTGAACACACAGCCTCAATTTGCAGGGACAACACCTCTAGATTTATTTGATTATATATTTTTAAATCTCGTGGAAATTCCAGTGGTATTAGCCATTTTCTATACAATGTATAAAATCAAAAAGGAGAATAAATCTAAAAAATAGCTCTAAAACCTATAGGAGAATAATTTTATTATTTTCTTTCTTTTTCTTTTATCATTTTTTTCGACTCTTTACAAACTTCTATGCTTTTATTATTTAATGATTTTCTATTTTATACCTTTTAAAATTAAGATTAAATACATTCGATAAGAAAATATAGAAGAATTAATTTAAAAAAGAATCTCAAAAATTTAAATGAGAAATCAAAATTGGAATGATAAAAATCTTTATAGATTTTTATTTAGATACTGAGATTATTTTATAATTTTTACAATTTTAAACTATGTCCTTTTATATCAGTTTTCTCCTTTAATTGTCCAATTTATTAAATTATATTTTGGTTTTTAAATATAATTTTATTTGAGTTAGAATTTTATATACGCACAAATAATAAAATTATATGGCATTTGAGCGAATTCTCTTACGACATTTAGCTGAAATCCTAGGGGATTTAGTAGAAATAAATTATAAAGTAGGTACATTAGAGATGAGTTTCGATATATTAATCCACGGGGATATGCCGAAAATAGATCAGGTAGAAATTCCAAAAGTATTTAAAACGCCACACAAACATATCTGCGAATTTAAAAGCACCAGAGATGTTTATAGAAGTAATGATATAGTGAAGGTAATAGGATATGCTGCATTTTATTCTTATAACCAAAAATATACTCTAATAGATTTTAATTCTAAAGTAATGATGTGGCTGGTCGTCGCAAAAACAACTAAAGAACTAAAAAATCTAATAAAAGAAGGGTGGCTTATCCCTGAAAATTTTAATGGTATTTATAAGCTAAAAATATTGAATAATTACCGAATAATGCTGATCGAAGAACTGGACATTGAACAAGATAACTTACCTTTTCTTATCAGTGGTCCAAAAAAGACCATTAAAAAATTACTAAATTATTATTCAAATAAAAAAATTAAATTTGATGAAAATATAATAAAATATTTAACATATAGGTATTTAATAGATCATGGTGAGTTTAAAGATATGCCAAATTTAGAGCAAGTATTTAAAGTTGATGTGAAGAAAAGTATAAGAGAGGCAATAAAAGACCTGGGTATAAAATTTGTAATAGAAGCTGTTGGTCTGAAGGAGGTAATAGAAGCTGTTGGTCTGAAGGAGGTAATAGAAGCTGTTGGTCTGAAGGAGG
>CAZYEE010000092.1:7061-12989 GCA_964646355.1 uncultured archaeon
GTCTGAAGGAGGTAATAGAAGCTGTTGGTCTGAAGGAGGTAATAGAAGCTGTTGGAACAAAGAAATTATTAGAGATTATCGGCGAAAACGAGATCAGAACATGGCTAGAACAAAAAAATAACTCAAAATGATATTTCACGTTTATTTTAACATTCTAACCCAGTACAATAGTAAATATGTTTAATAGATCATGGTGAGTTTAAAGATATGCCAAATTTAGAGCAAGTATTTAAAGTTGATGTGAAGAAAAGTATAAGAGAGGCAATAAAAGACCTGGGTATAAAATTTGTAATAGAAGCTGTTGGTCTGAAGGAGGTAATAGAAGCTGTTGGTCTAAAGGAGGTAATAGAAGCTGTTGGTCTAAAGGAGGTAATAGAAGCTGTTGAAACAAAAAAATTATTAGAAATTATCGGCGAAAACGAGATCAGAACATGGATAGAACAAAAAAATAACTCAAAATAATATTTCACGTTCATTTTAATGTTTTAACTTGTACAATAGTAAACATGTTTTTTTGGTAGCTGCTGTCTATAAATTATATTCAACGTCTTTCCTTTTATTAGTTGTTGTATTAAAATTTTGGTTTAAAAGTTGTTGTATTAAAATTTTTGTTTAAATAATTATTCTTAAATAAAGATTATGGTGCTAAGGAAGATTCAATAGAATTTTATAGTAAAAGGAAAAAATTAGGTACTATTATTGCGGTTTCTGTATTGAGTAGATTAGGTGTGTTCAACTGGTGAAGGACTTAAATCAGTCCTTTGGTATTATTGCACTACAAATGATTATTATTATATATGCGTAAAGCAAACAATTGGAGATGGTTCAATCGAATTTATGATGGATGTTTCTTTTAGAAAATCAATACCCAGTTTTGAACTTATATATAAAATTCCTGGTATAATTGCAATAATTAGCCTAATATTTTACATTAAATTCAAAAAATATAACCTTGATCCTATGATCTAACAGCGAGATTTAACAATTATAAATACCTAGCTTAGATCTTAATAATTACCTAAAGATGAACGTAAAATTTAATAAGATATATAAGATTAGGCTTTGAAAAAAATAAAGAGATACTCTATAAAAAAATATGACCAAGTCTTGACCACCGAGTGAGAAAAATAGCGATGAATGTATGAAATGGAAATATATAGAAGATAAAAATCTAATTTTTATGATTATCAAAAGATTTTTTAACATATAATTTTGTTTAAAGAATAATTTATTAATGATAAATTCTAATCTTCTTTTATGATATGGAGGACAAAAATTACAGAAATTATCGGATGTAAATATCCGATCTTATTAGGAGCATTTGCTGGCTATGATAATTCTTTGTTAACGGCAGAGATTAGTGATGCTGGAGCTTTTGGTGTATTAACTGCTTCTTCATTTGAAAATACAGATAAATTTAGGTCCGCTTTGCAATATATTAAAGGTAGAACCACTAATCCTTTCGGAATAAATTTTTCTGCACCCACAGATATAAAACCAGGTCATTTATTCTATGATTTTTTAGAAATAGCTTATGATGAAGGTATAAATACTATAATCACAGCAGCAGCAAAAATTCAACAGTTTGGAAAGAGAATAAAAGAATATGGAATGACTTGGATACATAAAGTCACAACTATGAAACATGCCATATCCGGAGAAAAGATGGGTGCTGATGCAATTATTATTACTGGACTAGAAGGTGGAGGTCTCAAAAATCCGAAGCAAAACACCTTCTTAATTAATTTGGTTAATGCTAAGCGACTATTAAATCTCCCAATAATTGCTTCAGGTGGTATAAGCACAGGAAAGAGTATATTAGCTGCACTTATTTTAGGTGCCGATGCGGTTCATGCGTGTACAATATTTCTGGCTGCAAAAGAAAGTCCAATCCCTGATCAATGGAAGCAAGAAATTATCGAAACCGATTGTTTCAATCCTGAATTCATAAAAAAAGTATATCATTTTGAATCTGATAAACCAAAATATACTGGAATGTCAATGGCAATTGGGACCATTCAAGAGATAAAACCTGTAAAACAAATAATCATGGAATTGGTAAATGAAGCTGAAAATTCCTTAAAAGCATTTTGCAAGGAAAGAAATAGATAACTCGCGCTAAATTTAATTCTATCTATTTATACTAATAGAATTTAAATTTTTATTTTTTAAATCTTTTTGTTTTATTGAATATTGTTCTAAATAATAAAATCTATTAGATTTATATATTATATTATCTGTATTCTATATTTAATTCCTCCAAATAATAATTTAAGCGTTCTATAAATCTTATATAATAAAATGATTTTAATTATCGAGTTTGTGTATTAAAATAATTTTCATTATTTTAGAGTATAAAGCAAAAAATAAATATTAATGAACAATACAAAACTTAAATTTGTATAGATTTTATTAAAATTTGTACAAATTTTATAAATGAAAATTTTATTTTAATAAAAAAAGTTAAGGGAACTTTATGAATAAATCAAAATTAAAGGCGGAATTATTACTTATAATGTTAATCTTAACTATTGTTATTAATTACAATGTGATTATTGTAAACTCATCATTTTCTGATGTGAATTTTGAGAAGCCTCATTACGATTATAGTGAAATCGCTCCATCGTTTTTTGTGAATAGCACACCTGAACAAAAATGGAAAAAAACGGATGTAGATTTTTCTGGTAGTATTGGAAAGTCCGGAGAATTTTCAATTGAATTATCAAAGAGTTTCAATTTAAAAGGTAAGATGCCTGGAAAACTTGCAGCGGTGGAGGGTGCATTAGAATTTGGACTAAAGCTTGGGTTTAGATACAATGTCAGTTTTGGTTATATTTTTGGGGTAGATTATTACCGTTGGGCTAATGATATGGCAGTATCTGAGGGTGATGAATTCAATTATATGGTGTATGTGGAGCCAGATTCAAATAAATTTGATTTATGGGCTGATATTTATATTGAACCATTCCTTTCCTTATGGGGTAATTTTAAAACTTATTTAGAACTGGGCGGCTATGAAATTGTAGATTGGGAACAGAGCTGGTCCGTTGATGAGAGTATTCCCTTTAAAATAATGCCCGATTTAAATCTAAAATCGTTTTTAGAATCCGGGCTTTTAACTCCGATTGGCGAGTTATATTCTACGCCACAGATTGGATTAGGGTTGGAATTGCCAAGTAGAGTAGATTTTGATGTAGGTTATTTAAATTTTTATTTTGATTTTGGTGTGGGTGCTTATGTTCAATTTCAATTGAAAGGGTTAGTTGAGAATTTAATCAAGATTTCGGGAGATTCAGGTGCTACCTTTGATGGAAACCGATTACAATTTCAGTTAAAGCATTATGATAAAGGCAGGGAAAATGCTCAAGCATTAAGAATAAGAGTTCCAGCAAATTCTGCCGGAAAGACTTTAGAAGTCATTAGTGAAGCATTTAAATATTCTTTAGAGCCAGGCATCTTATTCGGTTTTAATGGACATATAGACCTTGGCTTTCATCTTCATATTCCAACGCCCACAATTCAAAAGGAAGAAGTGGTAGAAGTCATTGACAAAGTTTGGGAATGGTCTCCTTTCAAAGGCTGGTTTGCTAAGGAGATAAAAAAGCAAGTTATAAGGGTAGTCGATGTGGTGGAAACCATTTGTGATGATATTGATTACGACCTAGATTGGAGTTGGTCAACAGAAAAAGAGTGGTGGATACCATTTTTCACAATACCATTATTAACGTCATCGGCAAAAGTTGTTGATAAATTTAAAATATTAAAAACGACCGAATCTCCAATAACTGTACAGGATAGTTGGCAAAAGACACTTACTAATTACTCATGGACTCAAGATATTGGGCCCAGTGCTGTTAAATTAAATGCCTATGCTGGTTATGGATTTGACCTATTGTTAAAAGGTCTATTATATAGTTATTATAAACCGAATGATCAAATTGCTGGGCATCCATTCAATTATTATGCGAGTGTTGACGGCGATGAATCTGGTGCAGGGCTGATGGGTGGATGGATTGCTGCTGGTTATGGGCTCCAGCTTAAAATTCCATATTTAAATGAATGGGTTGAATTAATTGGCTATCAATTTAACACATCTGAGCTCCCAAATTTCGATCTACCAATATTTGAGACGGAATATTCGGTTGGTGTTGCAGCACTTAGTATTTCAGCGGAAGCGGAATATAAAAAGTTAGATGAACTTCAAATAGAGCAATCAGCTTATGGATTTTTAGGTGAATGGACTACAACTCCATTTTTTACGATGGAAATGTCACTTGACGGAAAACTTTTTGAAGTAATTAACATGAATTTGGGCTCTATAACGGTAGATTTTCTTTTGAAAGGTGTTGGAGCCCTAACTGGTGATATTACTGCCAGTGGTGCTGGCTTTTATCCATCTCATACAATGAGCTGGGATAAACCTGGTGATATTAATTATGTAAATATTTATCCGAACCCTACCTCCAGTAAAGGTGATATCATCGATGTACTTATCCAAAACTTAAAATACAACCTTAATTTAAGTCTTGTAATTAGAATATCGGGAAAACTTTATGCTCAAAAAGGATATCTTGAGCTATCTCATGATTTTGAAATTCCAATCGAGAACAATATTAATTTGAATGTAAAAGAGAATATTAGTGATAAAATACCAATTTCCGCAGGTTTTAATCCTGTAAAAATTACTGATTATCCTTCAACTATTGAAGCTGGAACTCCTTTCACAATTTTCTGGGAAACTGCAAACAGTTCTAATGGAAGAACAAGGCTCCATGTTGGTAGAAATAACAATCCCAATTTAGTTTATACATTTGCAACTAATAATAAGAATATAACTACCTCCGGAATAAATAAATTTAATGAAACAATTGTTCTAAATCAGACTGGTTATTGGTATTTTGCAGCTATTTTACTCTCATATAATCCTCCATTCATATATAATAGTAAAATATATAGAATTTATGTTAAACCAAAGTTAACCTTTGTTTCTGTGCCTCAAAATGTTTCAGCTGGTCAGTCATTTGAAATTAAATGGAATATTTTTGGTCCTTCCTATGTGAGGTCTACCAATGTTCTATGGAGTAGATCATCAAATCCGGTTAGATCAGCTGCAAAGTCAACTCAAATCCAGTCTGGAGGCCAAGGAAATTATTCCACGAATTTAAAAATAGATAGGGTTGGGACATATTATATAGTTGCTCGAGCTAAAATAGATTTAAATGAAACAGAATATTTCACAGAAGTAAAATCCATTAAAGTTATTCCATATATTAGAATTACAGTTTTACCTACTCCTAATAATGCCAGTATTTCTTTCAGAGTAAATTGGAGCATTATTGGTGCTAATCATGTTGATAGAACTTATTTAGAATATTGCCAATATTCAAATTTCTCAAAAAATGTTTATTCTACTCGTTCACAATTTGGATATAAACAAAATTTTGCTGATAATATTTCAATTTATGTAAAAGGTATTTGGTACTTACGAGTTCTTGCATCTGTAGATGGGATTGGTGAAGTGTACTATTCTATATTACCTTTAAATACAACAGAAATTTATCCCTATTCTGAAATCAATCCTGGATATCCGAGAAATGTAACTGCCAACACTCCCTTCAAATTATACTGGTGGGTATTTGGATTTGCTACCAATGTTTCTAAAACTCAGATCTATTATGATAATGACACAAATGTATTTGATAATCCAATAGGAAAGACAACGCCAAAATCAGGAAATCTGACCGAGTTTTATGATACTTTTACCATATCAACAGCAGGTAGATATTATTTTCAAGCTAATTTTACTGTTGATGGAGAAAATAAAAGCTGGAATAGCTCAATAATTAGTATATTTGTCGAACCAGTAATAAATATAACCCATTATCCTGAAAATGCTACAGCATTTACACATTTCGAAATAAACTATGA